>CAYTJC010000080.1:0-7581 GCA_964437875.1 uncultured Dysgonomonadaceae bacterium | reverse complement strand
TGCAAGGTAACCTCCGATTCTAAAAATCGTTTTAGTGTCGTTATACCCGGTAATACCACTGTAAGTGCTTTCGGAACAGAATTTAATATCGACTCGTATCCTGATGAACTGATTCACCATGTTACATTAGCCGAGGGGAACATAGAGGTTGGAACAGCACACAGTATGAAGCAAACGCTGTTGGTAGGACAAAAAGCTGTCTTATCACGTTCAACCGGCGAAATGTCTGTCGTAGAGACTGATACCTATGTGGATACCGCATGGAAAGATGGAAAAATGGTGTTTAGGAGAGAAAAACTCGAAACCATCGCACAGAAATTGTCTCGTAAATTTGGTGTGGAAATAATCCTTGAAGGTGAAGAATTAAATAGCTATGAATATACAGCGACCTTTACCGACGAGTCATTGGAAGATATTTTGGAACTCCTGAAAAGATCTGCGCCCATAACCTATTCTATATCAAGACAAGAACAGCTCGAAAATAACACATTTTCACAACGAATAGTCACGATAAAAAACCGATGAAAATAAATAACTGAAAATATAAACAGGAGGAATGCCTATGAGATAAGAAGTGCCAATAAAAACAGAAAGCGGGAGAATGTAACACACTCCCCCGCCAAGCTTGCAATTGCCATGCGGAAAATCTCACCTCACCGCTAAGCAACTGATTTACTAAATCCAAAAATGAATTTAATAACAATGTAAAAGTATGAATATTATATTAAACAGCCAAAAAATCCCTATCGCTATGAGAATAACACTCTTACTATTGTTTGTTCTTGCTTTCCAATTACAAGCGGAGCAATCTTATTCTCAGACCACGAAAATTTCATTGGATATGAAAAACAGTTCCATTGAAAAAATTCTACAGACCATAGAGGAAAAGTCCGAGTTCTATTTCTTGTATAATAGCAAGTTGATAGATGTAGATCGAAAAACGGATATAACCGCTCTGAACGAATCAATCGCTTCTGTATTAGACCAATTATTTGATGCTAAAGAGGTGGAGTATGAAGTCAAAGGTGCGCAGATCATCCTTCATCCGAAAGAGATGAATCAATCGGATGCTAAAGTCATTGTTGCTTCACCACAACAACAGAAGAAACAGATCTCGGGAACTATTACTGATGAGCAAGGAGAGCCCATTATTGGTGCTAATGTAATAGAAAAAGGTACTACCAACGGTACTGTAACCGATATAGATGGAAGTTTTTCTTTCAAAGTGGAAGAAGATGCTATACTACGTATTTCATATATAGGGTATCTTGATCAAGAAATAAACACGATAAACAGAACTTCATTTGAAATTGTATTGCAAGAAGACACTCAATCATTAGAGGAGATTGTTGTTGTAGGATATGGTACACAGAAAAGAATTAACATTACTGGTTCAGTCGCCACAATTAATTCTGAAGAGCTCACGGCAACTCCGTATGCTAGTACTACGAATGCTCTTACTGGAAGATTGCCTGGTTTGATCACAAAACAACAAAGTGGTTTGCCAGGGAGCGACGCTGCAGATTTGAGAATACGGGGATTTGACAATCCATTAATAATTGTAGATGGTATTGAATCTAACTTTAACAATATTGACGCAAATGAGATAGAATCAATCTCAGTGCTTAAGGATGCTGCAGCTGCAATTTATGGGTCAAGAGCTGGAAATGGTGTTATTCTCGTAACAACAAAAAGAGGAGTATCTGGCAAGCCAGTAATTCAACTTAACAGCAACTTCACGGCTCAAAGCGTAACTAGATTGCCCAGACTGGCTAGTTCTGGTCAAATGGCAGAATTGATAAGAGAAGCTCATCTTAACAGCGGATATCCAGAATCCACTGCTAGATTTACCGAAGAAGAAGTAGATCTGTTCTATCGAGGAACTGATCCAGATTATCCAAATACAGATTGGTATAAAATCGCTGCAAGAAATTCTGCACCTCAGCATCAGCATAATTTAACAATACGAGGGGGCAATGAAAACATTAAATATTTTGGGTTATTCGGTTATTTAGATCAATATTCAATTTTTAAAAATAATGGAGGTCAATATCAAAGGTATAATATTAGATCCAATATTGATGCATCAATCACGGAAAGATTAAGTTTGCAAGTAGATCTTTCTAGTGTTGTTGAAGATAGAGATTTTCCATGGAGAGCCGATGAAAGAGAAAACTCAGTTTGGCAGGAATATTGGGAATCTGAACCTTTTTGGTTAGCAGAGTTACCAGACAAATCTAAAATACCTTACGCTGGACCAGGTGGGGCTGTGGGACTTCATGTAATAACAGATAGCGAAACTAGTGGGTATAAAAGAACCAGAAATCAAAATTTAAAAGGTTCACTAGCCGCGGAGTATGATTTCAGAACAGAAGGGTTGTCGGCTCGGGCCTTTGTCAATTATGATCAAAATTATAGTTTCTTCAAAATGTGGGATTGGTTAGTAGATAGCTGGTCATACAATTATTCTAATGACACTTATACACAGCAAACAACCGAAAGTAATAGAGGGTTAACGTACCAAAACAATAAAAACAGAGCTATAACTGGGCAATTATCATTGAATTATGACAGAATATTTTCAGGTGATCATCATTTATCTGCCTTAGCACTATATGAAGTTATAGATTATAACAACGATTGGCTAAATGCATTTAGAGACGGTCAAAAAACATTTTTGCTCGATTACGCCTTTGCCGGATCACTGGCCAATCAACGAGTAAATGATGGTGCTTCAGAGATGGGACGAAGCAGTCTAGTCGGAAGACTAAATTACTCGTTTAAGTCTAAGTACCTTTTTGAGGGAACACTAAGAATCGATAAATCAGCCAAATTTGCCTCCGAAGAAAGGACGGGTTTTTTCCCAAGCCTGTCTGCTGGTTGGAGAATATCGGAAGAAAGTTTCATCAAGAATTCAGCAGAGGCATTAGAAAATTTAAAACTTCGTCTTAGTTATAGTCAGATGGGTAATGACGCAGTCGGCAATTTTCAATATCTCTCCGGATATAGATATGGAAAAGCATACCTGATAGGATCGAATGCTACAGCTGGCCTAATTGAAACCGGATTGGCAAATCCATTGTTGACTTGGGAGAAAATGACTATCTACAATACTGGTATTGATTTTAGTATAAACAAGAACATTATATATGGTGAGATTGATTTTTTCTATCGTAACAGAGAAGGTATACCGGGTACAAGAACTGTTTCCTTACCAAGTACGTTTGGTGCTTCACTGCCAGTTGAGAATTTAAATAGCATCAATACCCGAGGATTTGAATTGATGCTTGGTCATCGAGGGAGTATGAATGACTTGAAATGGAACATAAATGCCAATATTTCATGGACAAGATCAAAGTGGGGAGAATTTGACGAACCTGAATATACGGATCCAGATGAAATAAGACTGTACAAACGAACGGGCAAATGGACGAACATTGATTATGGTTTTGTATCAGATGGGGTCTTTACATCTCAAGATGAAATAGATGCACTGGATTATGATTACCATGAAACTCAGGGAAATGAGTCAATCAAGCCGGGCGATCTTCGTTATCTTGATCTAAACGGAGATGGGATACTAAATTGGAGAGATCAAAAAGAAATTGGGAGGGGAACTTTACCAAACTGGATGGGAGGAGTAAATCTTGATGTAGAATACCAAGGGTTTAGTGTTCAAGCACTATTCCAAGGAGCCTTCGGATTTACACAAAAAATTAATTTACTGCCAGGAAAAAATTACTCAGAATTTGTTTTTAATGAAAGGTGGACCCCAGATAATAATCATAAAAATGTACTTGTTTATCGGTTAGGTGGCGCAAGTTCTAATTTGTGGAATTCAGATTTTAATTTTAAAAGATCGGATTACATTAGGTTAAAATCATTGACATTTGGTTACTCTCTTTCAAAAAATATAATCAGAAACATTGGTTTGGATCAGCTGAGGCTATTCATCTCTGGTAGCAATCTTTTTACACTAAGCTCACTTAACAAGTACTCTATTGATCCTGAAGGACAGAGTGGATATAGTGGGTTTTATTACCCTCAAATGCGTACATATACAATTGGTATTAATGCTTCATTTTAGAAACAATATGAGAAAAATATATTTTATAACAGCCTTGTTTTTATTATCTTTACTATCATGTGAGGATATTTTGAATAAACAACCTTTGGATATTATTAGTGATGCAGTCCTATGGTCTGACCCGATTTTAATTGATGATTATTTAAATCAGTGTTATGCTGAAATGAACTTTTATTTCGAAATGCCATATGAACATGATGTAAACTTTTTAATGGCTAATAGATCGCATGATGCAATCACTTTAAGCGATGAAGCTATGTGTGGATGGGCAGATGAGATAGAGGCTCCACAAACGAAAGATATTACAATAAGTGGAGGTGTTTTTGAATGGTGGGGCTATCCAACTCTTAGAAGACTTAATATATTTATCGAGAAAATGGATGCCTTAGAACTTGACGAATCATACAAAAATAATAGAATTGCAGAAGCTCGATTTCTGCGAGCTTTTTCATTTTTTAATCTAGTCAAGCGGTATGGAGGAATTCCATTAATAACTAAAGCTCAAAAGCTGGATGACCCTAAAGAAGAACTTTATCCAAAACGTGACAAAGAAGAGGTGGTATATCAGTTTATCATATCTGAAATTGATGCAATATATAACAATCTTCCAGAGAGTTTTGGGGATGGTCGTGCGACAAAATATGCAGCATTAGCACTCAAAAGTCGAGCCGCTCTTTATGCTGCAAGTATAGCAGAATGGGGTGAGATAAATCTGGATGGTGTTGTGGGCATTCCTTCGGAAATGGCAGAATATTTTTGGGAAATAGCTTATAATGCTTCAAAAGAGATTATGTCAAGCGGGAAGTTTACGCTTTACAATAAATCTGAAGATAAAGTCCAAAATTACAGAAACATTTTTTTAGATAAGGATAATCCTGAGGTGATCTTCTCTGAACGATTCGATGGGATATCAGGAAAAGGTCATATTTGGGATATGTTGGAAGTCCCATACAGTTATCACGTTTGGGGTAAAGGACAAAATGCATGTGTTTATCTGGAAATGGTTGAGTCTTATGATAACATCGATGGTACATCAGGAACGATTGATAGGGAATTGGTAGATAATGAACACCTATGGACTGTTGAAGAATTATTTGGAAAAAAGGATCCTCGATTCAAGGCTTCGATTTATACGCACGGAACTCCGTGGACTCACACAGAGGGCCCATTTATACTTGATTATCATGATGCAATAGAGACGACTGATGGAGTATTAACCTCGGGGTCTTATAAAGGTGTTTTAAGTCGATCACAGAGCTACGGTAGACCCACACCTTTTGGAATCCTAAAGTATCTTGATGAATCGCTTGCGGTTGAGCATGAAAGAGGTTATTCAAAAACTGATTATATAGTTTTTAGATATGCTGAGATTCTTTTGAATTTTGCGGAAGCTGCTTTTGAATTAGGAAGAACTCAAGAGGCGAAAGATGCTATAAATTTAATTCGTTCCAGAGCTGGTATGTTTTCCTATGAATCAATCGATCGAAAGAAAATAAGAAAAGAACGAAAAATAGAATTGGCGTTCGAAGGGAACAGATATTTTGATCTGAGACGATGGAGAACTGCTACCGAGAAACTCACGCATTCTTTTCATGGCATAAGATATATCTTGGATGGTACCTCAATAGTAGAAGGAGGATATGATGTTATGACACAGAGGTTTAAATTAGAGATAATAGAAAATGTTACAGGATTGCCACATCCATTCTTTGATGAGCAACATTATTACCTTCCCATTAGTCTTTCTCGAACCACTAATAACCCAAATTTAGTTGAAAACCCAGGATACAAATAATTAAATAATAGTCTGACACAGAGTTTGTATTTAAAACGCAATAAATATAGCAGTAAAAATGAGAAAATTTATCACTCTAATCCTTTTGTTTTTCTGTTTGTTAGGACTTAGTGCTCAAAAAAAGCAGTACGATATCGCAGCATTTGTCTACCCTGCTTATGCTTCGGATGACCCGCGTTTACGTCCTTTCTGGCCGTATGGTATTGGTGAATGGGAAACCGTTGCCAGTATGCAGCAGCGAAATCCTGGACATTACTGGAATCGCAAACCACTTTGGGGGTATATTAACGAAGCCGACCCCAACGTAATGGCTATGGAAATAGATGTAGCTACTAAGCACGGAGTAAATGTTTTTATCTTCGACTGGTATTGGTATGATGGTCGTCCGTTTATGGAAACCACGCTTGATAATGGGTTCTTGAAAGCAGAAAATGTGGATAAAATGAAATTCTATCTGATGTGGGCAAATCATGAAGTTGTAAACGTGTGGGACACCCGACTGGCCGGTGTTGACGAACATAATGTTATTTGGACTGGGAAAGTCGACAGACAAGAGTTTGAGAAAATATGCAAACGGAATATTGAGAAATATTTCAAACATCCTCAATATTATAAAATCGACGGTAAGCCAGTCTTTATGATTTATGATATCCCTGAGCTGATATCCGGTTTGGGAGGTTTAGAGCAAACAATTGATGCGCTCAAATGGTTTGCTGCGGAAACTAAAAAAGCCGGTTTTCCTGGATTAGATCTGCAAATTACTATGTGGGGACAAAATGTCAACCACAGCGGAGTTGATGGAAGCAGAACCAGCGAACCAGATAAAAATTTCGTGAATAATCTTGGTTTTACCAGTGCTACGCACTATCAATTTGTTCATTTCACGGATGTAAACCGGGATTATATGGAAATTATGGAAGATGTGAGAAAAGAATGGGCACACATAAATAACACATTCGATTTGATCTATTATCCACATATAAGCGTTGGGTGGGATAATAGTCCACGTACGGCAAGAAGTGCTGTAGTGAAAAACAATACCCCCGAAAACTTTGCTAAAGCTCTAAGAATGGCGAAAGAATATGTAGATAACCAACCGAATCAGGCTCCGCTGATAACAATCAATAGTTGGAATGAATGGACGGAAACAAGCTACCTGCAGCCGTGCAACGTCTATGGATATGGCTATCTGGAGGCGATTAAGGAAGTATTTAAATAATTAAAGCTGACAACAGATAGACCGGATTCTTTGCAAGTGCATCACTTAGATTCAGTTGAGGGCAAAATTAAAATCTAATTTTACCCTCACTGTTTTGCTTCCCACTTTTATAAGCCTTTTCGAGCGGTCTGACGCCTTTTTCCCTGTTGTAGCGGTTTCTGTCAGAGTAACCATAACGCAATGGAAATTCGAATATGCGACGATTCAATTGTGTGAATGGCGATTATTTAACCGCAGCCCTAGACCAAGCATCAGGTAGTTGGGAGTGTCGAAGTTCTGCAAGTTATAGCCGATATGGATAAAGGTGTGGCGAGTGGTTTTAGGTCGCCGCCTCTATGTAGAATGTAATACCGATCCCTTGGTATGCCCCTTGGTAGATCTGCCCCAAGCGGTTGGCCGGGTGAAATTGAAAGTAGTTTCGTAGCTTACATCCGTTCCGGCACGTCGATGCCAAATAGTTTCATCCCTTTTTTGATGGTG
>CAYTJC010000079.1:0-7647 GCA_964437875.1 uncultured Dysgonomonadaceae bacterium | reverse complement strand
TATATGTATTCCTACAAACTATCCCCAAAATCCTCTTTAAACTTAGCCATCAGCTTTTGTGGCCAATCGCTCACAGGTTCTAATCCTCCCATAAAAAAGCGAAGAACCGGAGGTTCGTATACAAACTTAAGGCCTCCTATTAAATGGCGATTATCGTATAACCAATGCATTCTATCTTCCACATATTTAATTTGTGATAGGGTGAATACACGACGTGGAACTGCTAAACGGAGCAACTCCATATCTGAGTAAGTTTCGTTGCCATACTCATCGCGTTGATTAGAGATAGAGCCACGCTCCATGCCTCTAACTCCTGAAATAAGAAACAGTGCTGCAGCTAAAGATCCAGCGGGATACTGCGATTGTGGAATATGATCGCAAACTTGCATTGCATCAACATGGGCACCTAACACACCTGCAGGTTTGATGACAGGAATACCTTTTGCATCTAGCCCATCTACAAGGTATTTAATAAACATGGGGCTCTGACTAATCATTGTTTCGTCTAATGTTTCGTACAAACCAACAGCCATTGACTCTACTTCGCGAATGGAGATACCTCCGTAGGTAAGGAAACCTTCGTATAAAGGAATAAAAGCTTCCAGCTCTCTGAAAATCTCTAAGCTATCAGTACAAATACCTCCACCACGTGACGAACTCAATTTGCGAGCCGAGAAATAACATAGATCTGCCAAACTGGTCATTGTATGGATAATAGTTTTCATATCAGAGTCTTTAAACTCTTCTTCTCGTTGCAATACCAAGTAAGCATTTTCACCTAGCAAGCTACCATCTAATACAAGACGGATGTTGTACTTATCTGCAAGGGCACGAACATCGCGTAAGTTTTGAACTGAAAAGGGCTGGCCACCAATTAAATTAGTTGATGCCTCCATGCGAATAAATGGAATGTTTTTAGGTCCGTGATATTTGATAACTTCTTCCAGCTTCTCAATATTCATATTGCCCTTGAAAGGATGGTCTGAATTGATAACGTAAGCTTCATCATAGAGTAGCTCTGCTATTTGTCCGCCTTTGTCAGTAATATGTGCCATGGCAGTAGTAAAGTGATAGTTCATGGGCACAATACTTCCTTTCTTTACATAAGCTATAGAAATAATATTTTCTGCAGCACGACCTTGATGAACAGGCAAAAAGTATTTTTTACCAAGCACATCTTCTACTGCTTTTTGAAGTCTTACAAAGCTTTGCGAACCAGCATAAGCGTCGTCAGCACGCATCATTGCGGCAAGCTGATTGTCGCTCATAGCATTTGTTCCTGAGTCTGTAAGCATATCTAGGAAAACATCATTGGTGCTTAGTCTAAAGGTGTTGAAACCACCTTCATACAATGCTTCTAAACGACGTTCGATGGGTACTAAATGGAGTTTTTGTACAATGCGCACTTTGTGCAGTTCTAGTGGAATGTTTTCTCCACTATAAAATTTAATTTCTTGCATTTGATTACAATATATATTGATTTTCTTATGATTGATTGCGATACTTCTTGCTTTGTAAGCAAAATATGTAAGTCTGCAAATATAGCAAAAATGTTATAGATAAGTCTTTATTTCTTGGAAAATGAAAGATATTTTACGGTATTGGTGTGTTTTAGGAACAATGCAGGAGGGGTTGTTTGAAAATGATAATCTGATAATACAAGAAAGTAGGGTAGGGTGTGGGATGAGAGCTAAACTCCCTTTTTTCGAATATTGCACATCAAATATTAGTAGATATCCTGTAGAGCGAAAAAAGAGTCACCTGCAAAATGTTTCAAACTGTTGTAAATCGCATCTACGACGGGGAAAATGTTTATAAACATATTATTTTCTTTTTGTTGCTCTAATTTACTCCATTTATGTCTTAAGTTGTTTTTTCTCAATTTAAATTTCGTTTTTCATCAGTTGGTTTTCAATTTTTTGTTGCCCTTCTTTTTTACAGGCAATTTACTTCCATATTTACTCAAAAAAGGATTATTTTAGCGATTCAAAACATTTCTACGAGCGTGGATTCAATTTTCATAGCATAAATGCGCAATTCACTAATGTGGATTTAATTTCCAACTTTTGTATGCCAAATTTTCGAGTGGATTATAAAAATAACACCCTGTTATGTTCAAATTGACACTTGTGAGAAAGTAAATATCAAGATGTAGTTTTATATTGTAATTTTCACAAGTGACTCGAAGAGTGACTATTAATAAGATAAATGTTTAACAAAGATGGAGGAGAGTTGAAAATCCTAACTGTAGCTATTGAATAAAAAAATAGGATGTTTCACATTATTCTGTGAAGCACCCTATTTATTATTGTTATTCAAGCCAACTTAAATATTTCGCTGTTGTAATTAAATTCTTAGATTATATACAATGAGCTGATGGACTCATTGTTACAAACTCTTTCTATTGAGTCAGCAAACATATCGGCTACTGATATTATCTTCACTTTCTCACTTTTTTGAGAATAAGGAATGCTATCAGTAAATATAATTTCTGTCAATGCAGACTGATCAACACGTGTTGATGCAGGATCTGACATAACTGCATGACTTGCAATTGCCCTCACAGATTTAGCCCCATTTTTCAGCATTAGTTCTGCAGCCTTTGTTATTGTTCCCGCAGTATCAACAATGTCGTCAACCAATAAAACATCCATTCCTTCTACATCTCCAATTATTTGCATATCGGAAATAACATTGGCTTTCTTCCTTATTTTATAGCAAATCACCATAGGAGCACCCAGAAATTTTGCATAAGCACTTGCACGTTTTGTACCGCCCACATCAGGTGTAGCAATTACTAAGTTATCTAAATCTAAACTACGCATGTATTCAATAAAGACTCCTGAAGCATACAAATGGTCAACTGGAACATTAAAGAAACCTTGAATTTGATCGGCATGCAGGTCCATCGTTATCAGTCTGTGTATTCCTGCTGTACTAAGTATGTCAGCAATAAGCTTTGCACCAATACCTACTCTGGGTTTGTCTTTACGGTCTTGACGGGCCCAACCAAAATATGGAATTACTGCAACAATTGATTTTGCAGATGCACGTTTAGCTGCATCAACCATCAATAACAGTTCCATTAAATTATCAGTATTTGGAAAAGTAGATTGGATGAGGAAAACTTGTCGTCCTCTTATGGACTCCTCGTAAGATACTGAAAACTCGCCATCGGCAAAGTACTCAATATTCATGTTTCCTAAAGGACAATTCAAGCTATTGCAAACTTTCTCGGCAAAATATCGTGAGTTAGTACCTGAGAAAATTTTAAAAGGTCTTTCTTGCATTCTATTGTTTGTATTTACTGGAAATTAATTCCCAATTTGATTCAATTAATGATGAGTTGCTTTCAGTGTGCAAATGTACAAAAACAATGTGTTTAATTAAAATATAAGTTTTAGTGTATTTGGTAAACCTCTCCTGAGTGTGATTCAATATTCACTTTAAAAACATTTGTTTCATCACAGGTAACAATTGGTCTATTGATATTTAGCATGGGAGAAGCTTTTTTTATTTTTTCTTTATTTGTCTTGAAAAAATCAAAAGCTTCATTTGGGATATTTACTTTCACATCAGAGTCAGTGTTATCAAAATTCACTACCACTAGAAAGAGACTTTTGCCATTGCCACGCAAAAAGGCGTATTTTTTGGTAGAGTCAAATTCAGGATTCTCATAGTTAGCATGCATTAAGTCGTAGAATTTTCCTTCGCTCAAGGCTTTTTCTTTATTGCAAAGTTGAAGCAAAGAAGTATATTTTTCTTTTAAAATTCTCTCTTCAGCTGTCAGCTTTGTACTGTTCCATTTTCCATTGTTGTTCCAGCGAACTATTTTATCTATAGACCAATAGTCAAATATTGTAGTTCGTCCATCTTTACCACTAAATCCCTCTTCGTCCATTCCTTTTTCGCCCAGCTCTTGACCGAAATAAACCATGATAGGGTTTGTATTAACACAAGCAGTTAAAATCATAGCGGCAAGACCTTTTTCAGCATTGCCCAAAAAGGGATTGGAAGCCAGTCGTTGTTCATCATGATTTTCAAGAAAGTTGAGCATAGAATTTTGTATATCTCCAACTGCATTCAGAGTGAAAGTAATATCAGACGCTGGTCGATATCCTGAAGACACATCTCTTACCACATCATAAAGGCCCACTTTGTCATACAGATAGTCAAAGGCATTGGTTGACAAGTAACTGCGATAAGCATCTTTGTTATATATTTCTGCAATGAAAAGAATATTTGGGAATTTGCTTTTCACCGAAGGAATTGCCCATTTCCAAAACTCAAGGGGCACCATTTCTGCCATGTCACACCTGAAAGCATCTATTTTCTTTTCGGCCCAAAACATCAAAATATCTTTCATTTTGTGCCAAGTATCAGGTATGGGTGAAAAATGAGATTGATGCCAGTTTTGGTAGTCTATTCCATAGTTTAGTTTTACTGTTTCATACCAGTCATGTACTGATGGCTGATGTGAGAATGAATCATTTCCTGTTGCTTTTGCGGGGTTTTCAATATATTTGTCTCCTTCTTCACAGCTTGGCAACTGACTTAAATCAAGAGCTTTGTCAGTTATATAATAAAAGTTGTTATTGGGAGAAAAACCTTGAGTAGTATCATCTTTATCACCAAACTCAGTACTGTCTTTTGGTTTCATTATAGACTTATAGTCTCGTGCTAAATGATTGGGCACGAAGTCAATAATCACACCCATTCCATTCTTGTGCGTCCGAGTAACCATGTTTTCAAATTCCTTCATTCTGTTCTCAATTTTAACAGCTAAGTCAGGATCTACATCGTAATAGTCTCTAATGGCATAAGGTGAGCCAGCATTCCCTTTTATAATCTCAGGGTGTTGCTCTGGTATTCCATGTTGAGTATAATCAGTTTTGGATGCATGTGCCAATACTCCTGTGTACCAAACATGGGTAAACCCCATGTTTTTAATATCAGTGAGGGCCTTGTTTGTAAAGTGATTAAACTTACCACTTCCATTTTCTTCAATATTTCCATTAAATTTGTTAGTAGTAGTTTTGTTTCCAAATAATCTTGGAAGCACTTGATATATTATAATTTTATTTTTACTCATGTTCATTTTTTTTAATTTAGTAGTTCAAATCTTTTTGCTCTGATAATTGAACTTGTTGCTTTTCTCTCTTTTAGTTTATCAACTGCTGATTGGTACCCTGCTTCAATAATAGTGTCTATGTTAGAAAGGTCAAACATCCAATGTTTTTCAAGACCTTCTACTTCAATCAGTACATTACACAATTTTTTATCATCTAAAGTATTTGATGTAGCCATCATAGTAAATGTTCTTTCGGCATAATACTTTAAGTTGTGTTTATTTTCAGCTGGCATAATCATAGTAACATTCACACCAAAAAGAACATTGCATTCTTCTCTGATAGTAGATGCCGGTAAATTTTTAAAGATACCTCCATCTACATAATATTCTTCGTTAATTTTGACAGGTGAGAAAATAAGCGGAACGCAACACGAAGCTACAACAGACTCAATTAATTTATCACCTGTCGAAAAATTCACTGTAATAGCTTTCTCCCAATCAGTTGCCACTGCAGTAAAAGGTATCTGCAAATCGTCAAATGTTTTTGCACGTAAGTTTTTCTTCAAAAAACTATGCAGCCCTGTAGGACGAAATAGTCCGCTTGTAGGAAAGGTCAGTTCAATAAACTGTTTGAACTTGGTATTTAAAAACATATCGGCTATTTCATCAGGAGTATATCCATCTGCGTACAAAACTCCAGCCAATGCACCTGCGCTTGTACCTGCAATTATGTTTGGTTTTAAGTTGCGCTCCTCAAGTGCTTTTAGTGCACCCAGATGTGCAAATCCTCTTGCACCACCACCACTTAAGGCATATCCAATGTTCTGTTTTTTAAGAAAATTGAAAAAAATCATAGGCTATATGGTTTGTATATTATAATGTAGCAACTCCGAGAACTATCAGTTAATAATACAAGATAATGAATATTTCTGTTTCGCAATCTATAAAACAAAGAAGAAGATATTCTATTTTAAAGAGTGTTTTAGCAATTGCAATACTGTTTTATTTAAAACTGGATGTACATAGTTTGGAGCAATTTCTGATAAGGGTTTTAATACAAAAAGACGCTTTTGAATGTGTGGATGTGGAATAATTAAAGTAGGCGAATCGTTATAAATAATATTGTTATAAAACAAAATATCAATATCAATAATTCTATCGCTATAGTTATTCGACATAGACTTCTGTAGCCGTCCCATCTCTTTTTCTATGAGTTGGGTTTTGTTGAGCACCTCCAGAGGTGAAAAAGTTGTTTCTACTTCAACTGCACAATTCAAAAACAGATTGTCAGATTTAAATCCCAAGGGCTCAGATACAAAAAAAGCAGACAGGGAAACTATGGTCCCTATCTGCATTTCTATTTTCTCTAAAGCAATTTCAATATTTTCTTTCTTGTTGCCCAAGTTTGTGCCAAGGCCTAAAAATAGATGAGACAGAATATTATTTGTCTTTAGATTGTTCATACAATATTATTCTAATTAGTATTTTACAAGAAAGCTTCTTTATATTGCTTTATTCTTGCAGACACTAAATTATCAGCATTGCATCACCATAAGCTCCAAAGCGATATTTCTCTTTTATTGCTAATTGATATATTTCCATTATTTTGTCGTATCCACCAAAAGCTGCAGTCATCATTAGCAGGGTAGAGTAGGGCATATTAAAGTTGGTTACCAATGCATCGGCAAACATAAACTGGTAGGGAGGAAATATAAAAGCATTTGTCCACCCTTCGCGTGGTTTAAGGTGTCCATCTGTGCTCACCACTGTTTCTACAGCACGCATAGTAGAAGTACCTACCACACAAATTTTAGCTCCTCTATCCTTTGCTTTGTTTGCACTGTTACAAAACTCTTGGGTAATATGAATTTGTTCAGAATCTATTTTGTGTTTTGTCAAATCTTCCACATCAATATCTCTGTATGCACCCAAACCATTATGAATAGTCAAGAAATCGAAGTCGATTCCTTTTATTTGCATTCGCTTCATTAGTTCGCGGCTAAAATGCAGTCCTGCTGCTGGAGCTACAACTGCACCTTCGTTTTGAGCAAAAATATTTTGATATCTTTCTAAATCATCAGGCTCAGCCATCCTATCCATATATTCTGGTATAGGAGTTTCGCCTATTAAGTGCAATAAACGTTTAAACTCTTCGTAAGGGCCATCATACAAGAATCTTAATGTGCGTCCGCGCGAGGTTGTATTGTCTATCACTTCAGCAACAAGCTCTTCGTTTTCCCCGAAATATAGTTTATTTCCAATTCTTATCTTTCGAGCAGGATTTACTAATACATCCCATAAGTGTTGGCTTGGGTTCAATTCTCTTAAAAGGAATACCTCAATTTTAGCACCTGTTTTCTCTTTGTTTCCAAATAAGCGAGCAGGAAATACTCTTGTATTATTGAAGATGAAAAAATCTTTTTCATCAAAATAATCTAGAATATCTTTAAATTTCTTGTGCTCAACCTTATTAGAGTCTTTGTGAACAACCATTAATCTTGATTCATCCCGATTAGGTTCGGGGTATTTTGCCAAAAGCTCTTCTGGCAATTCAAATTTAAACTGAGATAATTTCA
>CAYTJC010000078.1:0-7672 GCA_964437875.1 uncultured Dysgonomonadaceae bacterium | reverse complement strand
TCCCCATTATTAAAAAGTTTCTTTACAGCGATCACGAAATATTCTTACGTGAACTCGTATCAAATGCTGTAGATGCCACTCAGAAGTTAAAAACAATTTCTTCAGTAGGAGAATTGAAAGGTGAATTAGGCGATCTTTCTGTTCGCGTGGAAATCGACGAAAAGGAAGGCACGCTTACTATATCTGATAGAGGAATTGGAATGACAGCGGAAGAGATTGATAAATATATCAATGAAATTGCTCTTTCGTCGGCCAATGATTTTTTAGATAAATATAAAGACAATTCCAATGCAATCATCGGACACTTTGGACTTGGTTTTTATTCTGCCTTCATGGTATCGAAAAAGGTGGAGATAAGAACACGCTCATACAAAGAAGAAGCAGAAGCAGTGAAGTGGTCGTGTGAAGGCTCGCCAGAATACACGCTTGAGAAAATAGAAAAAGAGTCACGTGGCACAGACATAGTGCTATACATTGATGATGAGAACAAAGAGTTTTTGCAAAGAGAGAGAGTAGCAACCCTACTCAATAAGTATTGTAAGTTTCTTCCCATTCCCATTGTTTTTGGCAAAAAACAAGAATGGAAAGATGGCAAGCATGAAGAGACAGACGAAGACAATGTAATAAACAATACTGTGCCCGCGTGGACACGCATGCCAGCAGAACTTAAAGATGAAGATTATCTAAACTTCTATAGAGAGCTGTATCCAATGAGCGAAGAGCCTCTATTTTGGATTCATCTCAATGTTGATTACCCATTTAACCTAACAGGGGTATTATACTTCCCTCGCATTAAGAGCAATGTAGATTTACAACGCAACAAGATACAATTATATAGCAACCAAGTTTTCGTAACTGACTCTGTTGAAGGAATTGTACCTGAGTTCCTAACACTTTTACATGGAGTGATTGACTCACCAGATATTCCTCTCAACGTTTCTAGATCATACTTACAGAGCGACCATAATGTAAAAAAGATTTCAAATCACATTAGCAAAAAAGTATCAGATAGATTGGATGAAATCTTTAAGAAAGACCGCAGTCAACTTGAAGAAAAATGGGACAGCCTAAAACTGTTTGTTGAATACGGAATGCTTTCAGACGAAAAATTCTACGACAGAGCTAAAAACTTTACATTGGTGAAAAACATTGATGGCAAACACTTTACTCTTGATGAATACAGGGCTCTTATAACAGAGAACCAAACTGACAAAGAAGGCAATGTAATTTACTTGTATGCAAACAATATAGATGACCAGTTCACCTTTATAGATGGAGCAAAAGAAAAAGGCTACGACGTGCTATTGATGGACGGACAGCTAGACACACACTGGGTGGGTCTATTGGAGCAAAAACTAGAAAACAGCCGCTTCATCAGAGTAGATAGCGATACAGCAGAAAATATTATTGTGAAAGAAGAGTCTGCCAAAGTGGACTTAACTGACAAACAAAAAGAAAACATTGGCGAAGTAGTAAAATCTCAGCTTCCTCAAATAGAGAAAACAGAATTCACTATAGACTACAAAGCTCTTGGCAAAGAGGCTAGACCTATCCAGATAACTCAAAACGAGTTTTCAAGAAGGATGAAAGAGATGTCGCAAATGCAACCAGGAATGGCTTTTTATGGCGAAATGCCAGATACTTATCAAGTAGCCCTCAACATTGACCATCCTATTATAGCAGGAATGATAAATGAAACAGAGTCGAAAGAAAAAGAAGACCTTCCACAATATGCATTGGATAACAAAATATTACATCAATTAATTGATCTTGCATTACTTTCAAATGGAATGCTCAAGGGCGAAGCTCTTAACAATTTCATTAAGCGCAATTACGAAGGAATTAAGGTGGCTAAATAAGATTATGCGTTACATGAAGAGATAAATTCAAGCAAAACCGATGGTTAGATCTAACCATCGGTTTTTTATTTCAATAAAAGAATGGTAGTTACAAACAAACACTTTAACTTTGTGTCAATATTGACAATCTTAAAATACAATCTCCAAAATGGCAAAACCCCATTATCAGGCAACATACTCCCCCTTCAGAAGTTTCACAAGAGATGAGTGGAGCAAGCTAGAAGAACACCCAATGTTTCCAATTTCGGATATAGACCTCACTTTACTGAAAGGACTTAACGAACCTCTTACACTTAACGAAATAGAGGAAGTATATATCCCCATGATTAGATTATTACAAATACACATCACCCATTACTGGAGATTGCACAACGAGCGTGATGAGTTTTTTAATAACTCAAGCAACAGTGTTCCATACATAATAGGTATAGCAGGCAGTGTGGCTGCAGGAAAGAGCACTACAGCAAGGGTTTTGCAAAAGCTTTTATCTCTTACACCAAAGAAACCAAAAGTAGAATTAGTAACAACCGATGGGTTCTTGTATTCTAATGCAGAGTTAACAAAACGAGGTATATTTAACCGTAAGGGCTTTCCAGAGAGTTATGACGCAAAAAGATTAATTGCATTTTTGTCGGCTGCAAAATCTGGCCGACAGATGCTAAGTGTTCCTGTTTATTCGCACCTCTATTACGATGTGATACCTAATGAGATGCAAGAAATAGAGTGTCCCGATATTCTAATAGTAGAGGGAATAAATGTTTTGCAAGTGCCACGAAGCGCAGAAGGAAGACGCAAAAAAAGGGTATTCGTATCAGACTTTTTCGACTTCTCAATCTATGTAGATGCCAGCCATAAAGATTTGAGACAATGGTTTCTAGAAAGATTTTTCACACTTCAAAAGACTGCATTTCTAAATCCCAAATCATACTTCCACCAATATGTTGACCTATCGGAACAAGAAAGTATGGATTTTGCTACACAGGTTTGGGACAAGATCAACCTACCCAATTTAGAGCAAAACATATTACCTACTCGCTTCAGAGCAGATCTTATATTGGAAAAAGGAGAATGCCATTTTGTCAGAGGTGTGCGAATACGAAAGATTTAAAAATAATTATACACGTCCCCATAAATAAAAGCGGAGAAATCTTTATAACAATTTCTCCGCTTTTATTATTCCCTGTCCATTAACGTAAGTATGAACTTTATCTACAAAAAGCCACTTATATCTTTTGCAATTTGCATAAATTCTTCTTTAGAGAAATCTACACGCTTGTTCGATAAATTCATGTCTCCTTCTTTTTGAATAGGTATTAAGTGAATGTGTGCATGGGGCACCTCCAAACCTATCACCATCATACCTACTCTATTGCACGAAATAGCTTGTTCTAGTGCCTTAGCTATTTTTTTTGCCAACAGAGTCATTTCCGATAGCGTGCTATCATCTATATCAAATAGATAATCCACCTCTTTTTTCGGAATTAACAAAGAGTGTCCTTTGGCCATAGGATTGATATCTAGAAAAGCATAAAACTTTTCATCTTCATAAATTTTATACGAAGGTATTTGCCCCTCAACTATTTTAGTGAAAATTGTAGCCATACTCTGATAGATTTTAGGATGATAAGATATTCTTTTTGTTTGCTTTTAAATTGCTATTTCAACAATCTCAACACTCAAAACACCCGATGGAATAATGATATCTACCACATCCCCCACTTTCTTGCCCATCAAACCTTGCCCAATTGGTGTGTTTATTGCAATTTTACCTTGTTTGAAATCCGCCTCCGTTTCAGAAACCAATGTATAAGTCATTAATTTTTGAGTTTTAAGATTTTTCATCGTCACTTTGTTCATTATTTTGACAGTTTCAATCCCTATTGCATTTGCATCAATCAACCTGGCTGTTACCAACACACTCTTAAGTTGAGAGATTTTAGCTTCAAGCATACCCTGAGCTTCTTTTGCAGCATCATATTCGGCATTTTCAGACAAGTCTCCCTTGTCTCTTGCTTCTCCAATTTGCCTAGATATTTCGGGCCTTTTCACAGATTCGAGGTGTGCTAACTCTTCTTTGAGTTTATTATATCCCTCTTCGGTCATATATGTGATCTTCATATTTTGGAGTTATTAGTTAGAAGTATTTTTTTCATGTTTATATATATACTACAAGAAGTAAGAAAGAAAATTCTGGACAACTGTTTACTTGTAGCCCAGAATTTCCTCTTTTACTCCTACTTATGTGTACAAAGATAATATTTCTTAAATTGATTGCAAACTATTTCTATAGTTATTATAGTAGCTCGCCTATATATTGATCCAATTTATCGAAGTCTTCAATTCTTTTTATCAAATTGCCCTCTTTGTCAATTATATAAGCAGTTGGTAGCTCACGAACATTATAGCTTTTCAATAAACTTGAGTAAACTGACTGCGGGTCATAAACAGTTGTCCATGGTAACTCTACAGATACATTTTTCCAAAAATGTGAATCAGAGTCAAACGATATTTGATATACTTCCAAGCCTTTAGATTTATACTTATTGTAAACACGGCTAATAATCTCATTGTGCCTCATTGAAAAGTCTGCTCTGTATGCAGTAAAATCAAGCAATACATAACTCCCTCTAAAAGATGAAATATTAGTTTTTTGTCCTTTAACGTTCAAAAGCGAAATATCTGGCAATTGAGTTTCAGCTATAGCCACATTGTCTATTAAACTACTTTGTTTTTCTTGTTGCTTGCGTGCACGTATAGCATTCATTGCAAAGTCATATAGATGTTTGGTTCGCTGTGTTTCTGGATAGAACCTATTCCACGAAGTGGCAACTGCTCCAAACATTGGGTAGTCTTTCTTATCATAAGGGTCGTAAATGAGGTAATTATCAATCTTTTGAAACACTGCATAATATGCAGCTGCACCAGATGGATTGCCCAATATAAGATTGTTAGCAAAAGCTTTATAAACCGACAATACAGAATCTACCTCAGCCATAAACTCAACATCTCCTATTTCTTTGCTATCATGTTGAGCCAATAATCTAGAGATGTCATTTTTCGCATTGTGCTGCATATTCACCACTTTCCTAATCTGCTCATTAGGTATTGCTGGCTCAATCTTGTAAGAATTAAACAAATCCTTACCATCGGCACTAAGAGTCAGTTTATCAATAGAATCTACAGCAAAAATAACCACCTGATCTCCCAATCTTAGTTGATAAAACTCAGGATTCTTAGGAGACTCTCCTTTAAAAGCAAATTTGCCACTTTTCTTCAACCCAATAGAGTCTAATATTTCAAGCCCGCCTAGCCCACGGTGTTCTAAATATAGCACTTGGCCATCTGCCGAAGTAATTTCGCCCTTTATACTAAAGAAGTTGCCTTTGGTGTCGCATGAAGATAAAAACAACATTGAGGCTACAAATAAAAAAAGTACAAATGATATTAACTTGCTCATAATCAATTTTTAATGTGTAGTATTTAATAGATTGTGCAAATTTATACATTTTTTCGCATACTTACACGAAATCTTGCAACAACTACAAAATTAGTTTCACTATAAATTCTCACAGGAAATGCCATAACACTTTTTTTAGTATAATTCAAAAACACTCAATTTGTGACAAGAAAAGACTTTTGCTAAAGCAAGATCACTTATAATTCAATTTTTCATTCACTCAACTTGTAATGATGATGACCTTTTATATTTTAGAAGCCAAAAAAATAAGTTTTATAAAAGGCATTGTCTTAGACCCTAGCTACTCTTTCAGTTCTTTAAAATATTACCTAATAGGCTATTAAAATTGAAATTAATATGTAACTTTGTGTGATTTTTAGATATAAATAAAACAATAAAGAATTTATGATTAATCCAATTGTTAAGAGCATTGTGTTGGCAGATGGCCGTACAATTACGCTCGAAACAGGGAAGTTGGCAAAACAAGCCGATGGTGCTGTTGTCCTAAGAATGGGCAATACCATGATGCTGGCTACTGTTACTGCCGCTAAAGAGGCAAACCCTGGTGTTGATTTCATGCCTTTACAGGTTGAATACAGAGAAAAATTTTCTGCCTTCGGAAGATATCCAGGTGGATTTATGAAAAGAGAAGGAAGGCCTTCTGAACACGAAATTTTAGTTTGCAGACTCGTAGATAGAGCACTGCGTCCGTTGTTCCCCGAAGACTATCACGCTGAAGTTTTCGTTAATATCACACTATATTCTTCTGATGGAGTAGATATGCCCGATGCCCTTGCGGGATTGGCAGCATCTGCAGCATTAGCAGTATCCGATATTCCATTTCATGGACCTATATCCGAAGCTCGCGTTTCTCGTGTTGACGGAAAATTCATTGTAAACCCCACTTTCGAACAAAACGAAAAAGCCGACATGGACATTATGGTAGGTGCTACCTTAGATAATGTGATGATGGTAGAGGGAGAGATGGACGAAGTATCTGAAGCCGAGTTCTTAGGTGCTATCAAGATAGCTCACGAAGCAATCAAATCTCAATGTCAAGTTCAATTAGAATTGATGGAAGAGTGCGGTACTGTTGAAAAACGCGAGTATTGCCACGAAGAGAATGATGAAGAACTAAAAAAAGATGTTTGGGACAAGTGTTACCAAAAAGCTTATGAAGTTGCAACAGCTCAAAACCCAAACAAGCACGAAAGAATTGAATCTTTCAAAGCAATTAAAAACGGATATTTAGAGTATATTGAAGACGAAGACGAACGTGCTACAAAAGCACCTTTAGTTTCTAAATACTATCATGATGTGGAAAAAGAAGCCATGCGTCGTTCTATTCTGGACGAAGGTAAGAGATTGGATGGCAGAGCCACTACTCAAATCCGTCCTATCTGGATTGAGATTGACAGTTTAGCAGGTCCTCACGGTTCAGCCATTTTTACACGTGGCGAAACACAATCGCTTACAACAGTAACATTGGGTACAAAACTGGATGAAAAAATTGTTGACGATGTTCTCAATAGAAGCAAAGATCGTTTCTTACTTCACTACAACTTTCCTCCATTTTCTACAGGCGATGCTAGAGCACACCGTGGCACAGGTCGCAGAGAGATAGGCCATGGAAACTTGGCACATCGAGCACTGAAAGGACAAATACCTGCCAACTACCCTTATGTAATACGCGTAGTATCGGATATTCTTGAATCAAACGGTTCTTCGTCAATGGCAACAGTTTGTGCAGGTACACTAGCACTAATGGATGCTGGAGTGCAAATCAAAAAACCTGTTACAGGTATTGCTATGGGCTTAATTTCTGAAGACAATGGTAAAAAATTTGCAGTACTTTCAGACATTTTAGGCGATGAAGACCACTTGGGCGACATGGACTTTAAGGTTTGTGGAACTAAAGATGGTATCACTGCTGCTCAGATGGATATTAAAGTAGATGGTCTGTCGTACGAAATTCTTGAACAAGCGCTTACACAAGCTCGCGAAGGAAGATTACACATCATGGATCACGTGCTAGAGGCAATCTCTGAACCTAGAGCTGATCTCAAACCTCATTCTCCCCGTATTGAAACGCTCGATATTCCTAAAGACCTTATTGGTTCTGTTATCGGACCAGGTGGTAAAATCATTCAAGGAATACAAGAAGAAACTGGTGCTACAATCACAATTGAAGAAGAGGGTGGTATTGGACACATTCAAGTTTCGGCAACTAATAAATCTATTATTGATGCTGCCATGAATAAAATTAAAGGAATTGTAGCAATTCCTGAGGTTGACGAGGTTTATGAAGCAAAAGTAAGATCGGTTATGCCATATGGTCTATTTTGCGAATTCCTTC
>CAYTJC010000077.1:0-7689 GCA_964437875.1 uncultured Dysgonomonadaceae bacterium | reverse complement strand
TTTTATAAGTTAAAACATAGGTTCCTGGGGTATTAACATCAACTGAACCAGTAATAGTAACTTTATTTTCTGACACCTCTAAGCGGTAGGCCTCTTTGTTGTCACTTTCTAGTCCTAGCGCCAACTGAATGTTTTTGCCATCGGTTGCTGAAGAGCTAGCTTCAGGAGAAATACCCATTGATATATCTAGATACTCAGCCAAAAACTCAGCATTTCGTTTCATCATGTCGTTCCCTTCTGGGTAAACAACTTTTGTGGCAGAAGTCAACTCAAAAGGTTGTCCTGCAGAAGTGCTTATTTCTTGAGGAAGCGGAATTACTTGGTAATTGGCTTCACCCGTTGTTGTGCTGCCACACGCTATAAAAGAGGCGGCAACTACAATAGACATTAATAATTTGCTTATCTTTCTCATAAATTTATTTTAGAGGTTTAAGTTATTTATTATCTGATTATTAATTATTCTACTGTTTTTAAATTATCAATAGTTCTTTTTACTTTTTCTGCATTGGTTACATTTTGCACAAACTCATCAATAGAAACTACCGTTCCGCCCATTTTTAAATTTGGATTGCGGTATATCATTTTACTATCTATCGGTTCTCGGGCAGAGAAGTGAAACTCTGTAGCCTTTGTCTTTTGTGCAAGTGTAGCAATGTTGTTTTCATTCACACCACTGCCTGGCATAATAATGATACGCCCATCAGCTTTAGCAACCAACTCGCTCAACAGCGATACTCCTTCTATAGCAGTGGGTTGCTGACCCGATGTGAGCAGTGTGTTGCATCCCAACTCAATTATTTTTTCTAAACTATCGAAAGGGTCTTTGCACATATCAAATGCACGATGAAAAGTTACATTCATACCCTTTGCAGCATCCATCAATTCTTTGTTGCGTGTCATGTCCACTTCGCCATCAGCAGTGAGGCAACCAATCACCACACCATCCACTCCTAGCTTTTTGGCCATTTCTATATCGTGAAGCATGGCTTGATGCTCCACTTCAGAGTAGAGGAAATCACCTCCGCGTGGGCGGATAATTATGTTTAACTTAATGTTTAGCAACTTACGTGCTACAGCAGTTTCGCCATACGAAGGGGTAGTTCCACCTTCAGGAATTCCTGCACAAAGCTCCACTCTGTAAGCTCCACCTTTTTGGGCTTCTAAGCAACTAGCAACAGAGTTGGTGCAAATTTCAATTTTGTACTTCATGTGTGTTATATCATTGTAAATATGAGTCAAATATACAACTTTAAAGAAATATACGAAAGGGAATTATGTAAATTTGAGTGTTTCATTAAAATTTAATGCTTCAACTCATCCACTTCGCTCAGGGACAACTCTTTCAAGGTCTAGTTATCCACAACAAAAAAAGGATTGAAATGTATTACCATCCAATCCTTTTTTATATGTCTATTTATCTCTCTCAAATATTATTCTTCTATTGCTGCATCATCTGGTTGCACCTTAGCTTGCGCTTGTTGAAATCCAATAGGGTTAGATACATCTTCAAATATTTCTAAATCGAAATATCTCATTGCTGCCAGTGTGTGATCAAAAATATCAGCTACAATGCCCTCATACTTTGCCCACACTGTAGTGTCTGCAAACATATACAGCTCCAATGGCACACCTTTGGAAGTGGGGTCTAACTGACGCACCATCACCATCATATCTTGTTTTATTTCTGGATGGCTGCGTAGGTATCCCTCTACATAAGATCTAAACAGACCCATATTTGTGAGGTTCCTGCCATTTACTGCCACAGATTTGTCTGCACCAATATCTTCGTTGTGTTTCTTTATTTCAGCAGATCTTTCGTCTATGTATCCAGAAATAGCTTGTATGCGTTTAAATCTTTCTAGCTCTTCCATATTTTCTATAAAGCGGATAGAAGATTGCTTTATATGTACAGCTCTTTTGATTCTTCTGCCACCTGTTTCCTGCATTCCTCTCCAGTTTTGGAATGATTCTGAAACCAAAGAATAGGGGGGTATATAGGATATGGTTTTATCGAAGTTCCGAATTTTAACTGTAGTAAGATTTATTTCTATCACATCGCCATCAGCACTAAATTTGCCCATCGTAATCCAGTCACCAATTCGCACCATGTCATTAGCCGACAACTGAATGCTGGCCACAAATCCCATAATGGTATCTTTAAACACCAACATCAATATAGCTGAAGCTGCTCCTAAACCACCAAGTAGAACGGATGGATTTTCACTTATT
Organism: uncultured Dysgonomonadaceae bacterium; assembly: GCA_964437875.1. GTDB lineage: Bacteria > Bacteroidota > Bacteroidia > Bacteroidales > Dysgonomonadaceae > UBA2632. The sequence goes on along the minus strand of CAYTJC010000077.1, from coordinate 5,460 downwards.
AGAATGGATATAAGTATGATTATCCCTATAGCATAAAGAAATATTCTTACTACTTGAAAATAGCTCTTCAGCGGTTTGTCTTTCAATGAATTTCTTTGAGACAACATATCAGAAAATGCATTAAGCACTGCTGACAATAGCCACAACACATATAATACTATATAAGCATCAGCCAATTTATTAAATAACAGCATTGTCTTAGGGAAGTCGAAAAAGATAGTAGGTATCGATCCTTTTATTAAGCTAAAGGGGACAATCATGGCTATGTAATGCGGGAGTTTCCTATTGAGAGCGTATTGCAGAAAAGATAATCTTTTCATTTTTGCTGTTTTCTCCAAAACGGCTGTTAGAATCTTGCGGGTAACAACCTGCAGAATATAAACCAATACAACAACTACCGCTATTAGAAAAAGCAGGTTGATATATTTGATAAAATGCTCGTTAATCCCCAGGTTATTGAGGAAATCCATTGACCAATTTCTTACAAGATTGGTTCGTTGAGTTATTTGCTCAATCTGTTCTTGTTCGTTCATATTTAAATTTAAAAATAATTTGGAGGTGGTTTTATCTCCAGAATAGCATTCCACCTCTTAAGTTATATATTGTGAATCCTTTTTTTGCTAATATTCTTGCAGCACTCATGCTTCTGACACCGCTATGACAATATACTGCCACGGGAATTGAAACATCTAAAAGGGCGTCTATTATTTCCTCAAACTTTGCGTCATATATATTGATGAGCTGTGCACCCTCAATTTTATGTTGCGCATATTCTTCGGGTGTACGCACATCAAGCAGCTGAACTTTTGTTTCTGCTATGAGCTTTCTGAATTCTGATGGTCTTAAAGATTTAATCTTGTCGGACTTACCACGTGAGAAAAATGAAATACTGACATATAAGAGTTTTTTATTTTAAATTCATAGAACTCAGGTGAAACATTATTTCAATAAAAGATGTTCATTCTCTTTTTTGTCCATTTTCACACCTAATCGGTTTATAGGTATAGGCGCCACAAATAGTAATAATTTACAAAGGTATAAAATTTATTGAGTGTTAAAAAATAAAGGAAGTGTTGTTTTTAATTGAATGGACTGTCTCTATCGCTGGCGTAAGTCTCCCGCGACTTGTGCCTCATAACGCAAATTCAAAGGCACAGGTTTGGAAATCCGCCCCAGCAAAGAGTGGAGAAGAAAGATTAGAAGTCTTACTCCACCACAAAGTGATGCACCCAGTTTGTGAATAGCAGATTGGCATGGCTTCGCCACATAACATTGGGAGCTTGTTGAGGATTGTTATTAAGGTAGTAGTTGACAGGTATATCCACATTGGTCAATCCTTTTTTCATATCTCTCATGTATTCCTTGTGAAGTGCTAATGGTGCATATTCAGAGTGACCCGTAATATAAAATTCTTTTCTACTTTCGTTCGAAACTATATACACACCTGCCTCTTTAGATTCAGAAAGAACAGCAAGGTCAGGGTGAATTAAAATTTCTTCTTTATGTAGGGTGGTGTGGCGACTGTGAGGCACATAAAAAGTATCATCGAAGCCTCTAAACAGTCTGTGTGCTGCTGTATTTACTGTATGTGGATAAACACCAAATAGTTTTTTATTCAACTCGTGTTTAGGAACGCCATAAAAATGGTGCAACGCAGCTTGTGCTCCCCAGCAGATATAGAGTGTGGACCGAACATTGGTACGTGCCCACTCAAAAATACCTGTCAACTCTTCCCAGTAGTTTACCTCTTGAAAAGGGAGCAACTCTACTGGTGCCCCTGTTACAATAAACCCATCGTAGTAGTCATTTTTTATGGACGAAAATGGTTTATAAAACTCCTCTAAATGTTCCACAGGAATGTTTTTGGGAGCATGGCTCTCTATATTCACAAAGTCGAGGTGTATGGCCAAAGGACTATTGCTCAACAAACGCAAAATATCTGCTTCTGTTGTTATCTTCAAAGGCATCAAATTAAGCACAGCAATTTTAAGCTGTGCTTTTATGTCCTTGTTGACAGGTACAATTGTTGAAAAATCTATATGCTCCTCAGTAAGCAACCAAAGTGCAGGTGAGTTGAGGGGGATATTTACTAGCATTACAACCTATTATATTAATATTACTTTTTTGGGCTACGTTTCTTTCTTGTCTTGCTGGTGTTGGGTCTTTTCTTCTCTACACTCCACCCAAATTTGCCAATGTGCTTCGTCAGTTCATAATAGTTGCCATGTGCATAGGCAATGAGGTTGGCTTTTTGCATATCAAACTGTCCTGTAGATACATCAAAGAATCTATTGTCGGCCTGCACATTCACCACTTCTGCTATAAACATGTGGTGTGAACCCAATTCTACAATCTCTTTCACCTTGCACTCCAATGACAAAGGCGACTCTGCAATAATGGGCGTATTGATAACAGATGGCTTGCCAGGAGTAAGGTTTGTAGCCTCAAATTTGTTATTGTGCTTTCCAGAACGAACACCACACCAATCTGCCGACTTTGCCAACTCTTTGTTGGTCAGATTAATTACAAACTCCATGTTGCGTTTGATGATGTCATACGAATGGCGCTCTGGCCTGATAGAGATGTAACACAATGGAGGATTGGTGCATAATGTACCCACCCAGCCAACTGTTATTATATTATACTCCTCTGGAGTAGTTCCGCATGTTACCATTACTGTGGGTAGCGGGTATATCATTGTTCCTGGTTTCCAGTCTTGCTTCATTTACTTTTGCTTAAAACGATGTTTTCTTTAGTAATTTTTATTTCGCAGTAGTGGCATTTTAGAATTACCTTGTCTTTGTCAATAACATCAAACTTTGTCTTCATAGGTTCGTTGTTAGTAATGCATTTAGGATTGTTGCATTTCACAATTCCTACTATTGTATCAGGAAGTGTAACTCTTTTTTTTTCTACAACTTCGTAGTTTCTTATAATATTAAGTTTCACTTTGGGTGCCACTAATGCAATACGATTGATTTCGTCTTCCTCAAAAAATTTGTCAGATATTTTAATAATACCCTTTGTGTCCATTTTTTTACTGTCGAAGTTGTTACCAATGGTAATGCTATTTTTCAACTCGTGCAACCTCAATAGCTTTACCACTTTAAATAGTTGGTCAGATGGTATGTGGTCTATGGCCGTACCGCTTTTTAGTGCAGCTACTTGTAATTCTTTGCCCATATTTCTCTATATTTTTTGATGTTGTTATTGTTTATTGCTTCTATAATTTGTTCAGCTGAACGACATATAAATTCGTTCCAAAGAAAGGTACTGCAATGGCTTTGTGGTATGTGCTACAAATAGGACAGGTCACAACCTGTCCCTACACTGTCTTGCAAATACATGTCTCATAACTCACATTTTAATCCACATCAATGTTGAGTAAATCGCAAATTACAGCCTGCCTTGTATATACTCCATTGCGTGCTTGCTCAAAATAATAAGCCTTTGGATTACTGTCCACATCCTGATCAATCTCCTTCACTCTGGGTAGCGGATGCAACACTTTCAGATTCTCTTTCGAGTTTCTCAGCATATCATTCTTCAGGGTATAAACGTTTTTCACCTTTTCATACTCCATTAGATCGGTAAAGCGTTCGCGCTGCACACGTGTCATATACAGTATATCTGCACTATTGATAGCTTCGGGTGAAAAGTCAGTAAATTCTCGGTAGTTAATGGACTTTTCATCGCAAAACAGTTTGTGCTTTTCAGGCATTTTCAGCTCCTCGGGTGCTACAAAGTTGAAGGTGGGATTGAAATGCGAAAGCCCCTCAATCAGTGAGTGCACTGCACGACCATATTTCAGATCGCCCACAATAGTTATTGTCAGATTCTCGAGGGTGCTTTGTGTTTCGTGAATACTGAAGATGTCCAACATAGTTTGTGTGGGATGTTGGTTCGATCCATCGCCTGCATTAATGATGGGCACAGGAGATACCTCCGATGCATATCGGGCAGAACCCTCTAAGTGATGGCGCATGATGATGATATCTGCATAGTTGCTCACCATCATTATGGTATCTTTCAGCGATTCGCCTTTGGTGGCACTGCTAGTGGCAGTGTCAGAAAATCCCACAATTCTACCTCGTAGTCTATTGATGGCTGTTTCGAAACTCAAGCGTGTGCGTGTAGAGGGTTCAAAAAACAATGTTCCACATACTCTCCCTTTCAGAAGAGGACGATTGGGGGTCTCTTTAAATTTGTAAGCGGTTTCGATAATACGCATAATGTCGTCTTTATCGTAATCCTCTATGTTTACTAAGCTTTTAGGTTTCATTGTTGTTGTTTCTTAGTTGTATTACTCTCTTCTTTCTAATCCTATATTTTTTATTTAAAACCACGCGAAAGGATTCGCGCGGTAGCGTTACGCGATTGAATATTCGTGTGAAAGTTCCAAGGGAACAAAGATAAAACAATAATATAGGTTGATACAAAGTTATAAAAAAACCTTGCAGTTATTAACTACAAGGTCTTTTTTTATTTACAATTCCAAATCTACATCAAACAATTCGTGCCAAGGCAATCCCTGCTTGTTCAACTCTTCCATAAATGGATCTGGATTAAACTCTTCTACATTAAATACTCCTGGCTTTTTCCACAAACCTAACATAAACATGCGTGCACCAATAGTGGCGGGTACACCCGTAGTGTAACTCACACCCTGAGCACCTGTTTCTTTATAGGCGGCTTCGTGGCTACAGTTGTTGTATATATAATATGTACGTTCTTTACCATCTTTCATACCGCGAATGCGGCATCCAATAGATGTTTCGCCTGTGTAGTTCTCGCCCAACTCGCCTGGATCGGGTAGTACAGCTTTTAAAAACTGAATAGGTACAATCTTTTGTCCGTTATACTCCACTTCGTCAATACGGGCCATTCCAATGTTTTGAATCACACGCAAGTGCGTCAAGTATTCTTCGCCAAAAGTCATCCAAAAACGAGCTTGTTTAAGCGTCGGGAAATTTTTCACCAACGACTCTAACTCTTCGTGATAAATCAAATACGATTCTTTTGGGCCAATTTCTGGATAGTTCAGTGTTTTGTGAATTTCGTGTGGCTCGGTTTCAATCCACTCTCCGTCTTTGTAGTATTTTCCTTTTTGCGAAACTTCGCGAATATTTATTTCAGGGTTGAAGTTGGTTGCAAATGCCTTACCATGATCGCCAGCATTGCAATCCACAATATCTAAATAGTGCATCTCGTCGAAGTGATGCTTAGCTGCATAGGCAGTGAAAATACTAGTAACACCAGGGTCAAAGCCACAACCCAATATAGCTGTTAGTCCAGCTTCTTTAAACTTATCGTAATAAGCCCATTGCCAGCTGTATTCATATTTTGCTTCATCAAGCGGTTCGTAGTTGGCAGTGTCAAGGTAGTTCACACCCGCTTCCAAACACGCATCCATAATGGTGAGGTCTTGGTAGGGTAGTGCCACGTTTATCACTATTTCAG
>CAYTJC010000076.1:7456-7757 GCA_964437875.1 uncultured Dysgonomonadaceae bacterium | reverse complement strand
CAAGTTCGAACTGAAGTTGACAGGCAGGTTACAAGACAAATAGAGTTCTATAATTTGGATGCCATAATTGCCGTTGGCTATCGTGTAAATAGTTTTAGTGCAACACAATTTCGTATCTGGGCTACAAAGACTTTGAAGGAGTTTATCATCAAAGGTTTTGTGATGGATGATGAGCGACTGAAACAGGGGCAAAGTTTTGGTAAAGACTATTTTGATGAACTGTTGGGTAGTGAAGTTTGATGCGTTTTTGCAGTTCAACGACTATGAAGTATTGCAAGATGCTGGAAAAGTTTCTGCAGCT
>CAYTJC010000076.1:0-7436 GCA_964437875.1 uncultured Dysgonomonadaceae bacterium | reverse complement strand
GCAAAAAAGACTGGCAGAGGAGGAGTATGATAAATTTGCACCCATTCAGGATAGAAATTATATTTCTGATTTTGACCGTGAAATAAAGGAAATGCAACAAAAAAAACAAATACAAAGAGTATAAAATGATAAATTTCTGAACCATGATGGAGAGATGGTGTGATGGAGGGGAGTGTGAATGGGTGATGGAAGAGATTTTTATGTTTTTGCAGATTGAGGAGCGATGATTTGAAAGAAGCATAAACACCTGGAGATAGCAAAAGAGATTAATGTGTGTATTATGAATGAAATAATAAAAACAGAAGAGATTCAGAACCTTATTTTTACTTTTAGAAATGAGCCTGTAATGATAGATAGGGATTTAGCTATACTTTATGAGGTAGAAACAAAGGTTCTAAACCAAGCAGTTAAAAGAAATTTAAATCGCTTTCCTGAAATATTTAGATTCCAACTCAATGATGATGAGAACATTGAACTGGTCACAAATTGTGACCGGTTTGATATATTGAAACATTCTTCTGTAAATCCTTATGCTTTTACAGAACAAGGAGTGGCTATGCTTTCTGCTGTTTTACGCAGTGATATTGCAGTTGAAGTAAGCATTCAAATTATGCAGGCGTTTGTAAACATGAAAAAGTTTATTTCCTCTAATGCAGGAATATTTCAACGTCTCGATAACATTGAAAACAAACAGTTTATTACTGATGAAAAAATGAAGCAGGTTTTTAAAGCACTCGAAAACAAAAGTGTTACTCCCACACAAGGTGTTTTCTTCGATGGACAAGTTTTTGATGCTTATCTGTTTGCAAATAAAATTATTAAGGAGGCAAAAAAGTCTATTGTATTGATTGATAATTTCATTGACGAGAGCGTGTTGACTTTACTTAGTAAAAGAGACAAGAGTGTATCTGTAACTATTTATACAAAGCAGATAAGCAAACAGCTCAGATTGGACTTGGCAAAATTCAATGCTCAGTACCCTGAAATTGAAATAAAGCTACTTGCCGAATGTCATGATCGATTTATGGTAATTGATAACATACAACTTTATCACATTGGAGCTTCATTAAAAGATTTAGGCAAAAAATGGTTTGCTTTCTCAAGAATGGATTCATTTACGAATGATGTTCTTGCTAAATTAAAATAATGTAGATAGAGCAAAAAAACAATCCCCCACCGCCGACACCACCCTCGAATCCAAAATAGACCAACTGGGTGTATGAGCTGTATGGCTTGACGGAAGAGGAAAATTGAGATTGTGGAGAATAGTCTGAAACATGATTGAAAGGATTGGCGTGATGGCCATGATATAATGTGAGGTTTAATAAAATCAAAATTATCAAGAATATCAGGCGCATCAAGTTTCAGAAAGTGAGAAGCGCCCTCAGAATTAAATTATAAGAACTGATATAAATGAATGTCACAGAAATATACACCTCAAGAAAATTAGAATCAATTGTACCTAAGGAGTTAATACAAAACGAATCTTTTGGAAAGCTGAGTCCACTCGGAAAATGGAGTGCCACTGTTTTCTTTGTTAGTCGGAAGAAATGTCTTCTAATAACTAATTCTATCACAAGATATTCTGTGATTATAGCTGGGGTCAGAAAATCTGATTTTCAGAACTTATCGGAATTATTTATTAATACGCTCACCAAGCAATTGAAAATAGATGGATTGTCAATTGAGAACCTTTCTATAAAAGAATTAATTGGTGAAACAACACTTCACAAAACAGACAATAACAGACCCATAGTTGGAACTCAAAAGTATATACTTGAGAACACTGATGTCTGGAAATATGAATTTGGTTCGTTTGAGAATTGGAATTTTAGAGATATAAACAGACGCATAAATGGTGTGCCATACAAGCAACTTGGATGGTTGTTCCCTCGGGAGAAAATGCAAATAGTGTTGGAAGAGATTGTAGCTTCTAACATGAAGTGTTCACAATAAACTTAGTAATGCACAAAGAGAAAGAGTTTAAAGTGAGAGGATATTTTGTTAAAGCAATTGATAGTGCAATAAACTTCGGCTCCCTCTTCGTTAGCAATAGCCTAACCTGTAAGTAGAGCAGAATTGGGTGGAGTGTTGATACCACAAAAGAGTAGTCACAGCAACTACATAGTCTTATCAGCTGAAACACATAAAAAAGATAAGCCCATAAATTTGCCTTCATAATCTAATCACATAACCAATTTATTGCCTATTTATGCAATACTTCTCTATATTGCACCTTTTAGCAATATCTATAATTATTGCTTATTTGAACAATACTTCATACATTTGTGTTTAATAAAAAAAACATGGAGCGTATGATTGCTGTAGTGAAAGGAGATATTATTGCTTCTAGAAAATTAGTTGACCAAGAGAAATGGTTGTTGCCCCTCAAAGATTTATTGAGTTCTTGGGGCAATTCCCCCCAAAATTGGGAATTGGTATGGGGCGATTTTTTCCAAATAGAATTTCTTCATCCCGAAGAGGCTCTTCAGAAAATATTTGAAATTAAGGCGCTTATAAAGAAAATAGAACCTTTAGACAATAGAAAACTAATAAGCACAATTGATGTGAGAATGGCTGTGGGATTGGGTTCTAAAAGCTATACAGGCCAAAGAATATCAGAAAGCAATGGGTCGGCATTTATATATGCAGGCGAAAAGTTTGATCTGCTGAAAAAAGAGAACGTTACCATGGGTCTCAAAAGCGAGTGGCAGGATTTTGACAACGAAATAAACTTATACCTAAAACTGGCAGGTACTTTTATGGATAAATGGTCAGTTTCGTCTGCAGAGTTGATAGAAATTGTGCTTAAGAATCCAACTATTACCCAAGAAGAAATTGGGAATATGTTGGGTATAAAGCAAAGTGGTGTGAGTGGTAGATGGCACAGAGCCAATGTAGATGAATTGCTGGCAGTTGAGAAAATGTATCGCGAGAAAATAAAATCTTTACTTAAATGATTGTACTACTGAAACTTATATTGGCTCATTTGATTGGCGATTTTTTACTCCAATCTAAAAAATGGGTTGAGAAGAAAGAGCAAAAGAAAGCGCAATCCCTCTTCCTATACCTGCATGCCATCATACACGGAGTGTTGGTTTTGCTGTTGCTTTGGGATATAACCTATTGGTCATTGGCACTTGCTGTAACGCTCCTTCACGGAGCTATTGACACCCTCAAATTGTATGCACAAAGAGAGAGCAGTAAAACACGTTGGTTCCTAATAGACCAAGTATTGCACATTGTGAGCATCATAGCAGTGTGGATAATATGGACAAAACCCGCTATCTATTTTATTGAACTTGCGCTACAGCCGTATATTTGGATATTTGTTACTGCATTGCTATTTATCACTTCAGTGAGCGGAGTTGTTGTACAGGTGTTGATGACAAATTGGTCTAAGGCATTAAACGAAGACATCAATCAGTCGCTACCCAATGCTGGCAAATACATTGGCATATTGGAGCGGTTGTTTGTTTTTATATTTATACTCACTGGCAATTGGGGAGGCATCGGTTTTTTATTGGCTGCAAAATCTGTTTTCAGGTTTGGAGATTTGAAGGAGTCGAAAAGCAGAATGCTCACCGAGTATATTTTGATAGGAACGCTCCTGAGTTTTGGTATAGCTACAATTACCGCTCTGATAACAATTGAGTTGTTGAGTTTTTAATTGATCATTGAAAGTAACACATTGTAAGAATCCCGCACGAGTAAGAGTGTGATAAATTTTGTTTTGTCCGTATAAATTCGTATATTAAAGCTGTTTACTGTCTAATAATGAAGATAATAGTGCAGAGATTGCACTTGTTTATCTGTTTTGAACTGCAAGCTGCTCATATATCACGTATATACGATGTATGAGATCTTCTCAAAGTGAGAGAATAACCTTAAGATTTATTGCCTCTGAAATAGATAGACTATTCATTCAGCCATAATAAACAGAGACAACAGATTCGCTCAATTTTGGGACAAAACAATAAAAACACCCTTGCTGCCCTGTTACTAAATTTAAACGGAGAAATTTTGATTAATCCAATAGATCAGACTCCTATCAAAGAGAATTGGAAAGAATATAAACAGTACAAAAAGAATACTCAATTGTGGAACTTTACAAAACAAGAGTTGCTCAAAAAAATACATAGAAGAAAGAAACTGAGTAGATCTATTATTGATTCTGCTCGTTTAATAGGTCGTTTTCTGCGAGAACTAAGTGTGAATGACAATTTTCACCAACAATTTAAATCTACTTTATTAAAGTCAGATATCAAATCAGATATCAAATCGCTTTTAGGAATGCAGTTATACATACTGCTGCATGAAGACGAAAAGAAATGGATATTTAAGAAGCCCGATGGACAAGAATTTATATTTGCTAATGCCAACTATGTTATTTCGGGTGAGTAATGCGTGATGAGTAAGCAGTTTCGCTACGCGACACAGGGGTTACAAACCCACGCGAGCAAATGACAGAGGTTGTTGAAGATCCCTCTATTCTTCTAATATAACAGAGAGCTTATAATAAACACATAGTTTTGTTGTAAACCGCCTTTGCGTCTTTGCGTTTTTGCGAGGAACGAAAAATAATAAAGCCCTTCCTCTCAGGCACCACTGTCTGAGAGAAGGGCTTTACTTATAATTATGTGTTAGTGATGGAGGCAATTAGCATAAAACGTTTGCACTAAACCAATGCATCTAACCCCTTTTTCAAATCTGCTATAATATCTTCCACATTTTCTAATCCCACAGAAATACGCACCAAGCCTTCGCTTATATTGCTGGCTTGTCTCTCCTCGGGAGTATAGGGCGAGTGTGTCATGCTGGCGGGGTGTTGAATCAGCGTTTCAGCATCGCCCAAACTGACAGATATGACAAGCATCTCGAGACTGTTCAATAGCTTCTTGCCTGCTTCTATGCCCCCTTTCACTTCAAAAGCAATCATTGCACCAGGTAGTTTCATTTGGCGTTGCGCCAGTTGGTATTGCGGAAATGATGGCAATCCAGGGAAGAGCACATTGTCAACTGCAGGATGGTTTTCTAAAAACTCTGCCACTTTCTGTGCATTTGCACAATGCTTTTCCATGCGAATTTCCAATGTTTTCAAACCTCGTGCAATCAGAAACGCATCGAAAGGGCTAAGGGTTGCACCTGTCAGATCTTTTATCCCTAACAGCCGTACTTCTTTTATAAACTCCTCTATGCCCACTACAAATCCAGCTATCACATCGCCATGTCCGTTGAGGTATTTGGTGGCAGAATGCACTACAATGTCGGCTCCAAAAGCCAAAGGTTGGGTAATATAGGGGGTAGAGAAAGTGTTATCTACCATCAATCGGCAATCTTTTTGTTGGTGCACAATGTCGGCAACGGCTTTAATATTAGTGATGTGCAGATTGGGATTGGCCGGCGATTCTAAGTAAACCAACTTGGTGTTGGGGCGCATTGCTTTTTTAATATTCTCGGGATCGCGCGTGTCAACAAACGAAACTTCCACACCATAGCGGGTGATGCCATGGCTCAAGAATGCATAAGTGCATCCATACAGTGTTTTGGCTGAAATGATGTGATCGCCTTGCTTAACGCACACCCAGATGGCCGATGTGATGGCGCCAATGCCTGAGGCAGCAGAAACACAAGCCTCGCCGTCTTCCAACAAAGCAACTTTCTCTTCCGCAAGGTTGTTAGTCGGGTTTCCCAATCTGCTATAGATGTAGCCAGGTTCTTCCAAAGCGAATCTGCGTCCTCCTTGTTCTGCGGTTTCAAATGTAAAGGCCGATGTTTGGTAAATAGGGTCGCACAGTGCTCCAAACTGATTAGGCTGCTTGCCGCCGTGAATGGCTTGTGAGGCAAATCCAAGAGCTTTTAATTGTTCTTTTTTCATAGTGGTGTCAAGTATTATATAAAGTTTTCAAAAAAGAATAGTAGCGTGCAAGGTTTTCTCCAAACAAAGATAAGAAATATCTCTAATTTACTGAGCTGGTTTGCAACATAAAATTGGCACTCTCTTTTATCTTTTTTATATAAGGCTTCTTAGTTTACTGTTCTTTTTTTGAACAAACTTGCTTATATTTGTAATCTATAATTAATTACTCAAAAACAAACAACTGTATGGAAAGAGATACACGTATTTTCGATATTATTGAAAAGGAGAAACAACGTCAGCTAAAAGGTGTTGAGTTGATAGCTTCAGAGAACTTTGTGAGCCAACAAGTAATGGAGGCTATGGGTTCTGTTCTTACCAATAAATATGCCGAAGGATATCCCGGAAGACGCTATTATGGTGGTTGCGAATTTGTGGATATGAGCGAGCAATTGGCCATTGATAGATTGAAGAAACTCTTTGATGCTGAGTGGGCAAACGTGCAGCCACACTCTGGAGCACAAGCTAATGCAGCTGTGTTTTTGGCTTGCTTGCAAGCGGGCGATAAGATATTGGGATTGAATCTTTCTCATGGAGGACACTTAACCCATGGTTCGCCTGTCAATTTCTCAGGGTTGATGTATGAAGCATTAGAATATAATGTGAGAGAAGATACAGAGTTGGTAGATTACGACCAATTGGAGGCTGTGGCACGTGCTGAACGCCCCAAAATGATTATTGGTGGTGCTTCTGCTTATTCACGCGAGTGGGATTATGCCAGAATCCGTAAAGTGGCCGATGAGATTGGTGCTATCTTTTTGTTCGATATGGCTCATCCTGCTGGTATGATTGCTGCTGGCATGTTAGACAATCCATTGAAATATGCACACATAGTTACATCTACTACTCACAAGACATTGCGTGGTCCACGCGGTGGAATTATATTGATGGGCAAAGATTTCGAAAATCCATGGGGTGTGAAAACACCAAAAGGCAATGTGAAAATGATGTCTGCCATGTTAGACTCTGCTGTCTTTCCTGGCATGCAAGGCGGGCCTTTGGAGCACGTAATTGCATCTAAGGCAATTGCTTTTAATGAGGCTTTAGACGATTCGTTTAAGGTATATCAAATGCAAGTGCGCAAAAATGCAACTGTTATGGCACAAGCATTTATGGACAAAGGTTACAAGGTGGTGTCGGATGGAACTGACAATCACTCTCTATTGGTTGATTTGCGTCCAAAATTCCCAAACTTGACAGGTAAGATGGCCGAGAATCGTTTGGTTGATGCCGATATTACAACCAACAAGAACATGGTTCCTTTTGATACACGCAGTCCTTTCCAAACTTCAGGTGTTCGTTTTGGAACTCCGGCTCTTACTACAAGGGGATTGAAAGAAGATCTTATGGAAGAAATTGTGGAGATGATAGACTCTGTTCTTTCTAATATAGACGATGATAAAAACATTGAGGCTGTAAAGCAGAAAGTAAATGCAACCATGTGTCAGTTTCCTCTTTTTGCATGGTAAAATGATGGAACTATAAATTTGAATATTTTACAAACCGATATACAGTTTGT
>CAYTJC010000075.1:0-7765 GCA_964437875.1 uncultured Dysgonomonadaceae bacterium | reverse complement strand
GGTTTCCCCACCATCCCCATTTTTTTGCGTCCATTTATCTTTATGGCAAAAGTGTCGGAGAAACGGACATGGCGAATAAACTCAGTTTCAAACACAGCGGGTTGTTCATTCAAGAACTCTTCATTGAAAAACCCTCCATTCTCAATAAAATGGTTGACTGTAAAATAGCCTACACCCAACGATGTGAGGTTTTGAAAAAAATGCGAACCCTGACTTGGGTCAATTTGATATTTATCTAATGCTATTTCGCATATCACCCGTGCTTGTGATATGTGTGGCCACTTGATGGGAATACCCAACCATGAGTCGCTCGACCCCCATCTACCAGGTCCCACAAGTACATAATTGATATCATCAACTATAAGCTTTTTGTTTAGATCTTCAATCTCTCTTGCAACCAAAGAGTTGTTGGCTGCATTGAAGCTTTCGGTTTTTACATATACCACATCTCTGATATTAGTAATGGAGCCGTGCCCAAGCACATTGGGAGAGTGCAAAATAGTGTCGGCTGGATCAATAAGCGACAAGTCTTCTGTCATCACCTCTTTAGAGTCAACAATGGGACGTATTTGCAACAAATAGAAAGTAGCTTGTCGCTGGTTTTCAAGATTTACGGCAAACTCTATCTCCACCTCGCGTCCCATTTCGGTGCGGCATATTTTGAGCACCCTATCCAACAACTCTGCCAACGGCAACATATTGTGCTGAAGAAGATGGACAAAAGAGATCACCTTTCGCCCACCAGGATAATACCCTTCACGAATTACCATATCATTGGGGTCGTAGGTAGAAGATATATAACGCAATGTGCCTTCTGCTTCTGCATCTTTTAAACCCAGCTTTACATAGTTGAACGAATCGTCCACAGAGAAAGATTGCTTTATGGAATCTAGGCTCAAAGCGTAGAAACGAGTCTGGGTTTCTTTCAAGGCTGTGTCAACACTTGACAGTTGCAATATCTTATTGGGGTGTAACGGAGAAAAGCGCAACCCTTGATTGCCCTCTACAATATACTTGCCCAATCCTAATCCCATTTGTATGACTCCATCTCCTGGCAACTCATCGCCCAAGGGATAATAGTTGATACTACGAGCAACACCCGAGATGGTGGGGTAGAAATGATTGTTGTATTGTGAGCCAGCCACCTCTTGTAGCACAATGGCCATTTTCTCTTGATCGATTACATTCTGCGTAGCAATCATATAAGATTTTGTATCCTTATAAAACACCGAGGCATATACCGCTTTGATGCCATCGCTAAGCATACGAATCATCTCATATTTATCCTCTATGTTAGGAATCATATAGGTGGAGAATATGCCAGCAAATGGTTGATAGTGGGAATCTTCTAGCATACTCGACGAACGTATGGCTATGGGATTACTGACAGCTTCGAAAAACACAAGAAAATCTGCCACCAATCTTTTAGGAAGTTTGGCAGCCAGAAAGTGTTTCAAAATCTCCTCGTCTGGAATATCTGTAAGTGCCAGTGGATAGAGCTTGTTGGCCTCCATAAACTCATCGAAGATATCGGTGCAAAGCACTACAGTCTTTGGAATAGTGACTGGAAGATTAGAGAACTCACTTAGTTTTTGATGCTTCTTCACAATATATCCCATAAATGCCAATCCTCGACCCTTACCGCCCATAGAACCTTCACCTATACGTGCAAAATAGGAGTATTTGTCGAACCTGTTTTTCTCGAAAATAGCAACCACCCCTGTGTTTTTCATTCTGCGGTATTGCACAATAGCCTCATATATCAATTGGCGTGCTTCATCCATGTTTTGATATTCAGACACATCTATTTTGTGCAACATCTCGGCAACAGGAAACATGGCACGGGAATAGAAGAATCTGGAAAAATGATTGAGCGACAAGTGATAGTGCAGTGCCTTGTCGGGAATAGTGAGTATGCTGTTTTGAAGTTCTTTCAGATTCTTGATGCGATAAAGCACTTGCTTGGTAGTTGGATCAAGAATTAGGAAATCGCCAAAACCAAAGTTCTCCTTTATGGCTACTCTCACATCTTTGGGAAATGTTTGCGAGTTCTTATCAATAAAAGGAGCACCCATCTTCTCGGCATGAGCACGATTGGAGGTTTCGGCAGAGGCAAAGATTACTGGAATGGTTTTATCAAACTCTCGTACCCAATCTATAAATTTCTTGCCTGCCTCTTTGTCTTTTACACCCTCGCGATAGAAACTAACATCTGAAAGTATGCCCAGCATGTTTTCTCCATACCTCTTATATAGGTCCACAGCCTCTTCATAGTTTCGAGCTAGCAAAATCTTGGGCCTACCACGCATGCGCATCATGCGCAAATGATCGTTGAGAGCTTCTTTCGAAAACTCTCGGGATTCGCTCAACACATATTTAAAAAGAATGGGCAAGGCTGATGAATAAAAGCGCACAGAGTTCTCGACCAAAAGAATGGTTTGCACACCTACAGTTTTCACATCATCATCCACATTCATTTTATCTTCTACAAGTTTGATTATTGCTAGAAGCAAGTTAGAATCGCCCAACCAGCTAAAAAGATAATCAACCCCGCTCAAGTCTTCTTTTTCAAACATCTTACTCACTGTCTTAGAAAAAGGTGTGAGCATAACTACGGGTATGCCAGGATATGCATTTTTAATGTGCTTAGCCAATTCAAAGAACTCACTATTGTCGATATTTGGCATACAGATTACCAACTCGAATCTATTTGTTTTTAACTGATACATTGCCTCATCTATATTGGCAACTTGAGTGAAACGGGGTGGATAGCGTAAGTTTAGAGAAGTATATTCGTTAAATATCTGCTCGTCCACCCGTCCATCGTCTTCTAGAATAAACATGTCGTATTGCGAAGCAATAAAAAGAACATTGTAGATGCGTTTGTTCATGAGCTGAACAAAAGGAGTGTCGCGAAATCTAAATTCGTTTATATCGTGTGCATCAATTATTTCTTGGGGAGTGTTGCTATCCATATTGATAAGACTTTTTGTTTTCACAAATATACGTGGTAATTCTTTTAATCACTATAGATTGAGGGGAAAATACATAGTAGTTTCTGCAAGTAATCGCTATAATTTTAGTCTTTGATAAGAAAAAAGCAAAGACAAAGTATTAGAAGTTTTTGAAATCAAGGAGTTTACTTTAGCAAGTGGCTATTTCAAAATGAGAGAAACGCAGTATTTGCTCTTTTCTTGCAAAGACAATATAATCTGTGTTAATGCTCTTTCTCAATCACCAAATAAGCATTACATTTGAACTAATTATGAAAGTATTGAACAGACAATTGATGAAAAAACAAATCTTATTTATATCCTTAATAGTGACACTTATAACGGGTGCCATTATTTTCTTATCAGCAAGCAATGAGGAGAGCACACTGTTGCAACGTCCCAAAGTGATGTCGATGACTGCCAATGTGGACATTCCTGAAAAAATGATGTTTGCTGGTGAAACCTATGTATTTGATAGATACGACAAACGAGAAAGATTAGACAGAGAATTAAACAGCTTTACTTATTTTCATTCTACCACATTGCTTCTTATAAAAAAAGCAAACCGCTATTTCCCAATCATTGAGCCTATTCTAAAACAACATGGCATTCCAGATGATATAAAGTATTTAGCTGTAATAGAGAGTAGTTTGAACCCTCGCGCTGTTTCTCCAGCAAGTGCGGCAGGGTTGTGGCAGTTTATGCCAGCTACTGGAAAGCAGTTTGGGCTTGAAGTATCGTCAGAAGTGGATGAGCGCTATCATGTTGAGAAATCTACAGTTGCAGCTTGTAAGTATCTAAAAGATGCTTACAGTAAGTATAACTCTTGGAGTGCTGCTGCCATGGCATACAACGGTGGACAAGGAAGAATTACCCGAGAAATGGCCAGTCAACAAGCAGTTCACGCCCTCGACTTGTGGTTGGTAGAAGAGACCACCCGTTATTTTTACAGAATGCTTGCTATAAAACTTGTTTTTGAGAAT
Organism: uncultured Dysgonomonadaceae bacterium; assembly: GCA_964437875.1. Classification (GTDB taxonomy): domain Bacteria; phylum Bacteroidota; class Bacteroidia; order Bacteroidales; family Dysgonomonadaceae; genus UBA2632. Next base: position 3,789 of record CAYTJC010000075.1, on the reverse strand, counting down.
CCGCCTCAATATGGATTTGTTATAAAACCACATCAGCTATACAAACCAATAGAATTTAAGAATGTAAAAGTGACTAGCTCTATTCCCAACTTGGCTACTTATGCCAAGCAGCAGGGTTTGACTTATGCTCAGTTGAAAGATTTCAACTCATGGTTGCGTAGCACCTCTCTTTCTGTTAGAAGTGGCAATAGCTACACATTGAGAATTCCAACACAAGAAAGCCTTTACTACAAAAAAGACGTACCTGTGAAAGTACATAGTAAGCATTGGGTAAGTGAATAGCAGAGCAAATAATTAAACACATACTGAAACTTATTGCTGTATAGATTAGCTATACAGATCAACAAGGTTTTACTCCAGTCTTTTTTCATTTAAAGACTGAAGAGTTAAACAATTACACTCATTTTGATGTTACATTAGACTATGATTTTAGATAAAGAATTGATTAATGTGTACGGTGCACGTGTACACAACTTAAAAAATATAGATGTTGAGATTCCTCGTAACACACTCACTGTAATAACAGGTTTGAGTGGAAGCGGAAAATCATCATTGGCTTTCGATACACTGTTTGCAGAAGGGCAGCGACGCTACATTGAAACATTCTCTGCCTATGCGCGAGGATTTCTTGGAAAGATGGAGCGCCCCGATGTGGATAAGATTACAGGATTGAGTCCAGTAATCTCCATTGAGCAGAAGACCACCAACAAAAACCCACGCTCTACAGTGGGAACCACAACAGAGATTTACGATTTCCTCCGATTGTTGTATGCCCGTGCGGGCGATGCATATTCTTACAAGACGGGAGAGAAGATGGTGAAATACAACGAAGAGCAAATATTGGAGCTTATACTAACAAAATATATAGGTAAAAAGATTTATCTATTGTCGCCAGTTGTAAGAAACAGGAAAGGTCATTACCTAGAGCTTTTTGAGCAGATAAGAAAAAAAGGTTACCTCAACGTAAGGGTAGATGGAGAAATAAGAGAGATACTCCCTGGTATGAGAGTAGATAGATACAAGAACCACAGCATAGAAATTCTTATAGATAAACTAGCAGTATCAAATAAGTTTGCAGATCAACTCAAAAAGAGCTTGCAAGTAGCCATGAAGTTAGGCGATGGGCTCATCCTCATTCAAGATATAGATACTGATGAAGTGCGCCACTACAGTAAGTTGTTAATGTGTCCCACAACAGGATTGTCTTACAGCGAGCCTGCTCCTCACAACTTCTCGTTCAATTCTCCGCAAGGTGCTTGCCTCAAGTGTAATGGCTTAGGGACAGTTGACCAAATTGATATTGACAAAGTTTTTCCAGACCCCAAAGCAAGCATTGCTGCTGGGGGGATTGCTCCATTAGGAAAAGAGAAAAGCAATTTGCTCTTTTGGCAAATCGCTGCTATTTGCGAAAAACATGGTGTAACGTTGAAGACTCCTATCAAAGATATACCCGAGGATGCTATCAATGAGATTTTGCATGGCACTTCGGAGCGCCTCAAAATCAAAAATCAATCATTAGGCAATTCCAACTATTTGGTTGCCTTCGATGGTGTTTTGAAATACATTGATATGCAGCAAGACGACGATGCTTCTTCGGCAGCACAAAAATGGGCTGCTCAATTTGTGACTAAGATGGTGTGTCCGGATTGCAAAGGTCAGCGATTGAACAAAGAGGCCTTGCACTTTAAAGTAAAAGACCAGAATATAGCCGATCTTACAGAAAAAGATATTGTGAACCTATATGATTGGGTACAAAACCTATCGGAGGGCATTTCAGGAAAGCAACTTTTAATTATTGATGAGATCAAGAAAGAGATTCTTACCAGATTGAGCTTCTTGCTTGATGTGGGACTGGGATATCTTTCTCTTTCTCGTGCATCGGCCTCTTTGTCGGGTGGTGAGAGCCAACGCATTAGACTAGCCACACAAATTGGCTCTCAGTTGGTGAATGTGTTGTATATATTAGACGAGCCTAGTATTGGGCTACATCAGCGAGACAATGACCGATTGATTAACTCATTGAAGAAGTTGCGCGATACTGGAAACTCTATTATAGTGGTGGAGCACGACAAGGATATGATGCTTGCATCCGACTATATTGTGGACCTGGGACCTTTCGCTGGAAGAAAAGGAGGCGAAGTGGTATTTGAGGGAACTCCCCAAAAAATGCTGACGGAAGATACACTTACATCCAATTACCTCAACGGAAGCATGGAGATAAGTATTCCTGAAGAGAGGCGCAAAGGTAGCGGCGAGTTTATAGAACTGAAAGGTGCAACAGGAAACAATCTAAAAAACGTGTCAGCTAAGTTCCCTCTGGGTACTTTCATATGTGTTACCGGAGTATCGGGCAGTGGCAAGTCCACTTTGCTCAATGCAACCTTGCAGCCTATATTAAGCCAGCATTTCTACAAATCGAATAAAGAGCCACTCCCCTACAAATCAATTGAGGGACTAGACAAGATTGACAAAGTAATAAGTGTGGACCAATCTCCTATTGGACGAACACCTCGTTCCAATCCTGCTACTTACACGGGGGTGTTTACTGAGATTCGCAACTTGTTTGCAGGAATGCCTGAAGCCAAAATCCGTGGATATAAACCTGGTCGATTCTCCTTCAACGTGAAGGGAGGACGTTGTGAAACTTGTGGAGGAAACGGACACAAAACAATTGAGATGAACTTTCTGCCCGATGTAATGGTTCCTTGTGAAACATGTGCCGGCAAAAGATACAATAGAGAGACCTTGGAAGTGCGGTTTAAAGGTAAGTCGATAGCAGATGTGCTTGACATGACCATAAACGCAGCGGTTGATTTCTTCGAGAATGTTCCCTCTATATTGATAAAGATAAAGATGTTGCAAGAAGTCGGATTGGGATATATCCGATTGGGACAAGCCTCAACCACTCTTTCGGGAGGAGAATCTCAACGCATTAAACTAGCTGCTGAATTAGCAAAGCGGGATACTGGGCAAACACTCTACGTGCTTGATGAACCCACAACGGGATTGCACTTCGAAGATATTAGGGTTTTACTCAATGTGATTAATAAAATTGTGGACAAAGGTAATACCGTTATTATTATTGAACACAATATAGATATTATCAAATGTGCCGATTATATCATAGACCTAGGTCCCGAAGGTGGCAGAGCAGGTGGAAAGATACTAACTACTGGAACACCCGAAGAGGTTATAAAGAACTCAAAAAGTGATACTGCTAAGTATTTGAAGAGAGAATTTGAAGAAAGCAAAGAAAACAAAAAGGTCAAGAAAGCCACTGCATAAGGGGCTTACAGCATCAAAACGTTAATATAACTGTTAAACAATAGGGGGATTTGAACAATCAAATGAATCTTGTGTTTATCTAGTAGAAACATCTAATAAAGAATTAATATAAATAAGCATGGCGAAAATAGCATTCAAAGGTAATCCAGTAGAAACAAATGGCTCACTCCCGAAAGTTGGAGACAAAGCACCTGATTTTACATTGGTAAACACTAGTCTAGAAGACGTAAATCTATCAGACTATAAAGGAAAAACTGTAGTATTGAACATATTCCCCAGTTTAGACACTGGAGTATGTGCGGCATCAGTAAGAAAGTTTAATGAGAAAGCCGGTTCTAAAGACAACACAGTTGTTTTAGGTATATCTTCAGACTTACCTTTCGCAGCAGGTCGTTTCTGTAGCGTGGAGGGAATAAAAAATACAGTTGCTCTATCTCTTTTTAGAAATGATACTTTTGCTAAAGACTATGGTGTTCTACAAGTGGATGGACCGATGAAAGGCTT
>CAYTJC010000074.1:0-7848 GCA_964437875.1 uncultured Dysgonomonadaceae bacterium | reverse complement strand
TAAATGTTGAGTTCGGAGGCTTCACCCTCTTTGATCAAGTGTCGTTTGTTTTAAATAAAAACGAGCGAATAGCACTTGCTGGTCGAAATGGTGCAGGCAAATCAACTCTTTTAAAAATAATAGCTGGGATTCAAAAGCCCACTGGAGGTGTCATTTCATTCCCTAAGGAAGTTACCGTTGGCTATTTGCCTCAGCAAATGAACCTTGACAACACCCGCAGCGTAAGAGACGAGGCAAGCATGGCTTTTGCACACCTCATCGATATGCAACAAAGGCTAGACGATATGCATCAAGAGATGACAGATCGTACCGACTTTGAGTCGGAAGACTACGCTAATCTCATCGACCGATCGGCAGTATTGCAAGAGCAACTGTTGATGACTGGTATCAATAACTTTGAAGCGGAAATTGAGAAAACTCTCTTAGGATTGGGTTTCTTACGCAGCGATTTTGACAGACCTACCAAAGAGTTTAGTGGAGGTTGGCGCATGCGCATTGAGTTGGCAAAACTACTGATGCGTGCTCCCGATGTTCTTTTGCTTGATGAGCCCACCAACCATTTAGATATTGAATCTATTCAATGGTTAGAGCGATTCCTTGCTCGTAGCTCCAATGCAGTAATGTTGGTATCGCATGACAGGGCATTCCTTGATGCTGTAACCAATAGAACCATTGAGATTTCGCTCGGTCAGATATACGACTACAAAGCAAACTACTCCCAATATGTGGTGCTACGCAAAGAGCGCCGCGAGCAACAGATGCGGGCATACGAAAATCAGCAAAAACAGATTGGAGATACCGAGGCTTTTATTGATAGATTTCGCTATCAAGCCTCAAAGTCAATACAGGTACAATCGCGCATCAAACAGCTCAACAAGTTGGAACGAGTGGAAGTGGATGAGTTAGACAATGCAAAGTTGAACTTGAAGTTTCCACCTGCACCTCATTCGGGAGCTTATCCAGTGATAATGGAAAATGTTGGCAAAACATATGGTGACCATACGGTTTTTTCAGATGTTACGCTCACCATAGAGCGTGGCGAAAAACTAGCCTTTGTTGGAAAAAACGGCGAGGGTAAGTCCACACTTGTCAAATGCATCATGGACGAGATTGACCACAACGGAATGCTGAAACTAGGGCACAATGTAAAGATTGGCTACTTTGCTCAAAACCAAGCACAACTTCTGCGCGAAGATATGACAGTGTTTGAAACAGTCGATTATGTTGCAACAGGCGAAATCCGCACACAAATACGAGGCATCTTGGGTGCGTTTATGTTTGGTGGTGAGGCATCTGATAAGCTTGTGAAGGTATTGTCGGGTGGAGAGAGAAGCCGTTTGGCTATGATTCGCCTATTACTCGAACCCGTGAATCTACTTATTCTGGATGAGCCTACCAATCACTTGGACATTGCATCAAAAGATGTGTTGAAAAAGGCCATTTTAGAGTTTAACGGCACAGCCATAATTGTATCGCACGACCGTGATTTCCTTGAAGGATTGGTGACCAAGGTGTATGAATTTGGTGGAGGTAAAGTTGTAGAACACATGGGCGGCATTTACGATTTTCTTGAAAAGAAAAACATGGAGAGCCTGCAGCAATTGGAACTCTCTACTAACCATGCCACCAAAGCTGCTGAAGAAAAAAAGGAAGTAGTTTCTGAAAACAAACTTTCTTACGAAGAGCAGAAAGAGCAAAACCGCATCATTAGGCGTTTGGAAAGAAAAGTGGAAGATCTGGAAAAAGAGATTCACAAATTGGAGGCAAAGACCAAAGAGATTGAAACCAAGCTGTCAACCCCAGAAGGTGCAGCTGACACAGCTCTATATCAATCGCACTTAGATATACAACAACTCATAATTTCCACAATGACAAAATGGGAACAAGCAACTATTAAGCTGGAAGAGTTTAATAGCAACACATAGTAACTATGCAAGTAAATGAACATATATCTATTCTCGTATAAAATTAAACATATCAACACGCTGCCTGTTTAAGCATGTGCTATGACATAATATATTAAACAGAAACAATACTATATTTTTAAATGAAAGCAAAACTAAGTAAGTTTATACTCAAACTAATGGGTTGGAAAATAGGACAAGTTCTACCCGAAATATCAAAATGCGTTATTGCAGTTGCTCCACATACTAGCAATATGGATTTCATTATAGGCAAACTTGGCTATACAGCTGTTGGCCGAACAACTAATTTTTTGATTAAGAAAAGTTGGTTTGTATTCCCATTTAATCTCTTTTTCAATAGCATAGGAGGCATCCCTGTTGACAGAGACAGAAGAACCTCTATTACCGAAAAAATGGCTGTAGAGTTCGAAAAGAGAGATAAATTTCAATTGGCTCTTACACCCGAAGGTACCCGCAAGAGAACAAAAAAATGGAAAAAAGGATTTTACTTCATTGCTTTGAAAGCAAACGTACCCATTGTATTGGTTGCCTTAGATTACGGTACAAAAACAGTGTCGTTCTTAGACACATTCTATCCTACAGGCGATGTGGATGGAGACATAAAAGCTATCAGACTTAAATATAATCATGTTGAAGGCAGACATCCTGAAAACTTTGTGAAGATATAGTAAAAGTTAGCGGTTGCATATACAATAATTATTATGCATCTTTTTTATTGATATAAGGAGTCACAGGATTCTCAAAATCTATTTCCAACTGAATGGGCATTCCGGAGCAATCAATGTCTTCGGCATCGGGGTTTCTAAGTGTCAATCCTAACAGTCGAACCTTCTTGACTTCAAAATCATCCACACGGCTCATCAAATCCATTGCTATATGCAGCATCTCTTGAGCCGATGTTATGTAATGATTCATTGTAACACTCCGTGTAATAATGGTAAAATCAGCATATTTTACTTTCAAAGTCAAAGTCTTCGCTTTAAAATCACTTTTCTGCGTTCTTCTGGACACCTCTTGGGCTATTTTATCTAACTCTTCCTCAATGCTACATAAATCTGCAAGGTCTTCTAAGAATGTTTCTTCAGACCCCAATGATTTTCGAATTCTCTCAGACTGCACCTCCCTATTGTCCAATCCTCTGGCATATTGATAGTAAGCCAAGCCAGCTTTACCGAAATGATGTGCCAAATCCATCTCGCTCCATCTCTTCAAGTGGCCCCCGTTATATATACCCAATTCATTCATTTTGCGAGTAGTCGCTGGGCCCACACCATGAAAACGGCTTATATTCAGTTGCTCAATAAATGCTTCGCCTTTTTGTGGAGTAATCACATATATACCATCTGGCTTTTCATAATCAGATGCAATCTTTGCCAAGAACTTGTTGTATGAAACTCCTGCTGATGCAGTAAGTTGCGTTCTATCTTGAATTTTCCGCTTTATCTCTTTGGCAATATGAGTTGCAGAGCGCATATTCATTTTATTAGTGGTAACATCCAAATAGGCTTCATCAAGCGAAAGAGGCTCTACCTTATCTGTATATTCAAAAAATATTTCTCGTACCTGTTGCGACACCGATCGATATACTTCAAAACGAGGCATCACAAAATTAAGATGGGGACATTTGCGCAGTGCAACCACAGAAGGCATAGCAGAGTAAACTCCATATTTACGAGCTTCATAACTAGCAGCTGCAACCACTCCTCGTTTTTCACCATAGCCTACTGCCAATGGCTTACCTCTTAAATCGGTGTTGTCGCGTTGTTCAATGGAAGCATAAAACGCATCCATATCTATATGCAGTATTTTCCTTTTCACAATTACAAAGATAAATAATAAGAACGAGACGATTAAACTAAAAGATATAAGTGCATGTCTAAACGTTAAATTAGAGAATACTAAACTAAACAATTATCGTCTTTAGATGTTAATTATGAGATAGACAATTAATACAATTAAATTATTTATGAAGAAGATTACATTTAGAGTTTTAATGATCGCATCAGCACTACTTTTTATAGCAGCTTGCACCAATACAAAAAACAAGGAGTCAGCTGACACCGTTTACAAAGTAAATGGAGATGCTGTTTACCCTGCAATTGAGGGAATGATTCCTCACGCTGTAGCTGTTGCTGACAAAGGCGAAGACGAAGCAAACCTAAAAGTGCAACTTATGGTAGGTAAGACAATGGAAGTAGATTGCAATCAACACCACTTAGATGGTGAATTTGAAGATGAAACGTTAGAAGGTTATGGTTATGACTACTATATTTTCGAAACCAGTGGCAATGTAGCATCCACAATGATGGCTTGCCCAGACGATACAAAGACAGAGAAGTTTATATCGGGCGAAGACCATTTTATATCGTACAACAGCAAACTAACAACTCCGGTGTATGCACCTGAAGGATATGAAGTGCGTTTCACAACTTGGGGAGTGGAAAGTGAGAACAAAGCAGAGCAAAATCCTAACACAGACATTAATGTTGACGCTGCTAAACAACTGAATTCATTTCCTGAAACAATGGAAGATCACGACCGCTATGTTATCTATCTGCCAAAGCAAGACAATGAAGATGCGTTGCGTTTAGAAGTAATTGCAGGTATAACCAAAGAGGTAGATTGCAACACGCATTGGTTGATGGGTGAATTTGATGACGAAGAGTTAGAAGGCATGGGTTACGAATACTTGGTGTTTAAATCTGATGGCAATACTGCATCAACTCGCATGGCTTGTCCTGACAACGAACTAACAGAACAATTTGTGGCAGCACAAGGAGACTTTGGAAGATACAATAGTCAGTTGCCTGTAGTAGTTTTTGTTCCAAAAGGAATTGAATTAAAGTATAAAGTTTGGAAAGCACACAATACAAAAGTTGCAGACAGATTGTAAAACAGAGCAGATATAGGCTATTGAAATAAAGCAATAGCATACAGAAATAAAAATGAAAAAGAGCGAACTAATTGAATTAGTTTGCTCTTTTTTTATTTAAACACTTAAGTGGTATGCAATTAATGTTTACCCAAACATATATATTTATATACAAATCAGCTTAAAATATCGTAGCTGTAAACAGCATGATTAAACAAGGACTACTTGCCTTCCAAAACCTCTTTTATTACCACCGCATTGTTCATCTCCCTATCCTTAGCAGCATAGAGCAATGTTATCTTTTCAGATTTGGCTTTATTGCGCAACTTGTCCAACTCCTCTTTGTGGTTTTGAAGTTCTTTTTTGTACCGTTTCTGAAATTCATCAAATCTATCTGGGTCATGATCAAACCATTTTCGGAGTTCTGTGGTGGGTGCAAGGTCTTTCAACCATTCATCAAAGTGAGCATCTTCTTTTTTAACTCCTCTGGGCCAAAGACGATCGATAAAAACTCGATAACCATCATCTTTGGTTTTTTCTTCATAGACCCTTTTGGTGTTTATTGACTTCATAAAATAGTGAAAAAATTAGATTGAGAATAAGTCTTTTGGCATATAAGTAAGTTCTCCATCTACTATTCGTGCAGGTTGTGTGTAGGGATGTTCGTTAGATTTGCCAATTTGCATAATGTGTTGCACATTCCACCCATCGGCTTTTAGATAATCGGATACCATGGAGCGATGACACCGCCACCAAACTGCTTCGGAACACATATAGGCAATGCGCTCTTGCTTAGCAATCTCTATGAGTTCTTTGATGCCTTCGGCAAATGCATCAGTTTCCATATAGTCCGCATAACCTCTAAAGGCTGCATGACGCCACGAAGTGTTCTTTGATTCAGGATCGACCTTTCTTCTTCCACCTAATTTCTTGAAGAGAGTGTATTGAATGTTATTTTCAGGTAAAGAGACTTCAAGTGCCTCTTTGTTGAATTGAGGAAACTTTCGAGAACCGGGATAACTTCTAATATCAACAACACGTTCTATATCAAAAGAATGTAGCATAGCCACAAACTCCTCCAAACTATGAGTAGAATGTCCAATGGTCCAGACTGTTTTTGGTTGCTTTGTCTTCATTCTATTGCAGTTTATATGCAGAGTTGGTTACTATGCTACTTACTTTACATTATTGAAAAAGGAAAATTTGATTTACTCTTTTTTCTCCATTTCATCCATTGCCAAAGCAGAGTGTGCAAGAGCAGCACCCGAACGCATTTCAGATGCAACCCAAATTGCTTCCATCATCTCCTCTTTAGTAGCACCCAACCGTGTAGATTCTTTTGTATGTGCTCTGATGCAATATGGACATTGTGTGACATGAGCTACAGCCAAGGCAATCAAATGCTTGTTTTTTTCAGAAAGTGCGCCTTCTTTAAAAACAGTATTGCTAAAATTTAGCCATGCTTTCATGCTTTCAGGTGCCAAAGAGGTTCTTTTTTGAAGCATTTCTTTGCTAGGATTTATAAACATATTTGATTTATCCATTGTGGTTTTTGTTTATTCTATTATGATTCAACTTCCTTTTTTAAAAATTGCCGCAATACATATTGTAGAATTCCTCCATTGCGATAGTATTCAATTTCTATTTGTGAGTCAAGCCTTGCTATTGCTTTAAACTTCTTTTTCTCTCCTCTTTTGTTTTCAACAATAACTTGTACTTCTTTGTGTGGTGTCAGATTTTTTTCTAACCCAATTATGGAGAAGTTTTCTTTACCACTAATATCTAATTTTTCTGCATTATCTCCTTCTTTAAATTCAAGAGGTAATACACCCATTCCCACTAAGTTACTTCGATGTATACGTTCGTAACTTTCGGCCAATACACATTTCACACCCAATAGAAAAGTTCCTTTTGCAGCCCAATCGCGCGACGATCCACTGCCATACTCTTTACCAGCCAGCACAATTAGAGGTGTATTGTCTTCTTTATATTTCATCGCTGCATCATATACAGTCATCTCTTCTTTATCTGGCAAATAAGTGGTGAAACCTCCTTCTTGTTTAGCTAATTTGTTTTTTATACGCACATTGGCAAATGTACCACGCACCATAACTTCATCGTTTCCACGACGCGATCCATATGAGTTGAAATCTTTTTTTAATACACCATGATCTACAAGGTATTTCCCTGCTGCAGAAAATTCGTTAAATGAACCGGCTGGAGATATATGGTCTGTTGTTACACTATCTCCCAATACTAATAATGCACGTGCATCTTTTACGTCTTTTAAAGCTTCAGGCTCTTTTGATATGCCATAAAAAAAAGGTATCTCTTTGATATATGTAGAATTCATATTCCATTCATAAAGTTTACCTGAAGGAATTTCTAAGTTATGCCAAGTTTCATTTCCATCGAAAATGCTTTGATAGCTTTTTTCAAAATCATGGGGAGTTAATACACGTAACATGATTTCATTAATCTCTTCGTTGGATGGCCAAATATCATGTAGATAAACCGGATTCATATTAGAATCGTAGCTTATAGGTTCATTTATCAAGTCAATATCAACACGTCCTGCAATTGCATATGCAACAACAAGCATAGGAGACATTAAAAAATTCATCTTTACCTGTGGGTGAATACGCGCTTCAAAATTACGATTGCCAGATAATACCGAAGTAAGTACTAAGTTTTGACTATCTACTGCTTTTGCTATATCCGGAGCTAAAGGACCTGAATTGCCAATACACGAAGTACAACCATATCCTACCAAGTGAAATTGCAATGCTTCAAGGTCTTTCATTAAGTCTGCTTTTTCTAAATAATCAGTTACTACTTTAGAACCTGGAGCAAGCGATGTTTTAACCCATGGTTTTACATCAATACCATGTTCACGAGCTTTTTTTGCAACTAAACCTGCGCCAATCATCACATAAGGATTTGAAGTGTTGGTGCATGAAGTGATAGCTGCAATAGCAACAGCTCCATCAGATAGCATAAACTTTTCTTGTCCTCTGGTAATCCACACAGTTTTTAAACCATTGCGTTGAA
>CAYTJC010000073.1:4008-8029 GCA_964437875.1 uncultured Dysgonomonadaceae bacterium | reverse complement strand
GATTTTGTTTTATAGAGACAATAGCAGTGTATTGGGTAATTTTACTTACAGGAGTTAAAGCAAGATACCCACTTTTGATTTTTCCATTTTCTATAATGAGTGGATGGTCTAATTGCATCGTTAATGAGTTTCGTTTGGCTTCCCCCTTTTGCTTGAAGTAGCTAATGGAGAATAAACCAGTAGAGTCAGGATGAATAAATCTCTCGTAAATACGATGTGCAACAACACCCATATTCATCCGCATGTTCACCTCAACACAAGGTTGTAATTGATAGGTGGAATTAGAAGTTTTACAAATCATCATGTCCACGCCCAAATAGCCACGATAATGAGGGAAGTATTCAGTGAGTTTTGTTTTTAAAGCAGTCCTCAATTCTTTCAACATGCTGCATTCAACATACAGAGACAATCTTTCTTCAATATCCGAATCTGACAAAAGTATATTACCTACATAAGCTCCCGAAGGGGCAGACTGGAACAAAGAATAGCCAATAAACTGAACACCAACATCAGTCATTTCGAACTCCATAGCAAAATCTTGCACTTTATTCAAAACAGGCTCTACCACTACCCCACCCTGCATCTTGATTACGCGTTTGCACCAATCCGTCTGCTTATCAGTGATTGCTCCTTTGAGCCATACAAGTCCTTTGCCACTACCCGAGTAGGGCATTTTCAACACATGATCGTCAGTGGAGTTGGTCAAATATAAGAGAAGTTGGTCAACATCGGTGAGAATATCGGATTCTCCACAAAAGGCAGAATTAGACGCTTTCAATTCGCTCAAAAGCTTCACAGCTTTTTGTCTTCCAGAATAACTACGTAGTAATTCAATATAAGACAACGAAGGAAGCTTCTCTTCATTTACACCCAATTGTATGAGCTCCTTTCTAAGATTAGGATTCCAACCCCAAGGTTTCACCTCCTCATCAGGGTAATTTGCAAGTTCTGTAGAAGAGATGAGTGAGCTTTTAATTGGTAATATATTCTTCAGTTCTTGTAGAAATTGCTTATTCAACTCATCATCAGCTACCGCCCAAGATTCATCGGGAGCATACCATATAGGCAGTAGTGCCAGATCGTGTCTCATCTTTAATGCAGATGCAGGAGCTGTGAAATGAGGACTGAAATTGGCTAATGCTAAATCGTTCTCTGGATTGAATAGGTATATCATAGGGATGTAAAAATACAAAAAAACCTTCGAAACACTCTCAAAGCGTTCGAAGGTTTTTTGAATAAATAAACAAAAATCTTACTCGTATTCTCTTACTTCTACCTCTCCATCAAGCACCAAAGCAGCATTCTCTGCAAGAGCACGCATTTCATCTTCTCCAGGATAGATATGTACAGGTGCAATCTTATAAACTCGTTCAATAATCAGATTGGTAAACCATTTACTGTTGGCCATTCCGCCCGTTATTAGAATTGCATCTACATCGCCTTTCAACACAGTTGAAAAAGCACCAATTTCTTTTGCAGTCTGGTAAGCCATTGCCTCCATCACATGGAGACTTTTTTCATCTCCAGCCAATGCAGCTTTTTCCACCTCATAAGCATCGTTGAGTCCAGTATATGCAAACAAACCACCTTTGCCTGTTATCATGGCTTTTATCTCATCATAGGTATAATCTCCACTGAAAGCCATCTTCAACAGCATACCTGAGGGCAGTGTCCCCGATCGCTCGGGAGATATTGGTCCATCACCATCCAATGCTTGATTCACATCTACTACACGCCCTTTTTTATGTACTCCCACAGAAATGCCCCCTCCTAAATGTGCTACAATAAGATTCAAATCCTCATATTGCTTATTGATTGACTTAGCATGAGCACGTGCAATAGCTCTCTGATTGAGTGCATGAAACACAGAAGCTCTCTGGAATAAAGGATGTCCTGAAAAGCGTGCAATGGGTTCAAGTTCATCCACTACTACTGGGTCGGCAATGTAAGCCTTTGCATCAGGTAGCTGTTTGGCAATATCATCTGCAATCAAAGCACCTAAGTTGCTGGCATGTTCACCATAAATACCTGCTCGAAGTACTTCTTTCATTGCTTCGTTCACTCGATAGACTCCAGCAGGTATCGGCTTAACAAACCCACCACGCCCAATCACTATCTTTATCAAATCAAGTCTGATGTCTGCATTTTTCAACTCTTCATAGATTATATTTCTACGGTATTCATATTGATCGGCAATTTTCTCAAACTGACTCAACTCTTCTGCTGAATGGCGAATTGTTTTCAAGAAAACAACATTTCCATTCATATAAATAGCTATTTTTGTAGAAGTAGAACCCGGATTAATGGCTAGAATGCGTGCACTTTTATCCATAATAGTAAGTATTAAGTTAGTTAAGTTAGTCCATAGCTGCTGCTAATGCAATAGAAAGCATTTTGCTTGATTCTGAATCGGAACGTGATGTGAGCACAATAGGTACAGAAGCCCCCATAATAACGGCAGCAAGAGAAGCTCCACCAAGAAAAGCCAATGATTTGTAAAACATATTACCAGCTTCGAGATTGGGTACAAGAATCACATCGCAATCGCCTGCCACTTGGCTTTCGATGCCTTTGTGGTTGGCAGCTTCTTTATTAACAGCATTGTCTAAAGCCAAAGGACCATCTACAATGCATCCTCTAAATTGATTACGATCGCTCATAGTTTTCATCATGGCTGCATGAACTGTTGCCTCCATCTTGGGGTTTACTGTTTCAAGTGCAGCAACTACAGCTACTTTGGGAGTGGTAATTCCAATTTTGTAACAAGCCTCAACAGCATTATTCAGAATATGTACTTTAGTGTCAAAGTCGGGGTCCATATTCATGGCTGCATCTGTCACACACAAAAGTTTGTGATAGTTGGGCGATTCAAAAAATGCAACGTGACTCAATATTTTACTTTTGCGCAATCCGTTTTCTTTATCAAGTACGGCTTTTAGCAACACACCGGTACTTACAAATCCTTTCATGAGGATATCGGCTTCGCCACTTTTCACCATCGACACAGCTATTTGGGCTGATACCGCAGCCCCATTGTCATTGTCAACAATTTGCACATCTGTCAAATCGAAGTGTATAGCTTTTGCGATCTTTACAATCTCTGCTTTGTTACCAATAAGAATAGGAGTAATTATTCCCTCTTTCATACACGTCATAATCGACTTCAAAACAGGTTTGTCTTCCGCTGCTGCTACTGCAACTCTTTTTCTTGGTTTATTTTTAGCACTTTCAATTAACTCTGAGAGTTTGTGAATCATAATGAGTATTGTTTAAAGTAAAGGTTACTACAAAAATAAGAAAAATATACTGTTATCATCAGTTGTAAAGTTTTATTTCATCAAATATATTCTGGCCAAATAATTTAAATACTCACCGTTATAATTATTTAACTTCGGAAGTGAAATTAATGTTCAGTTTGGTGTATAATACAGCAGTAAATTCAAATAAAAAAAGAGACATGATAAACATTTTATACATTCACGGTTATGGCTCAGATGCCAAATCAACTACTGGACAAAAGATACGAAAGAACCTCCCCAAGAACTTCAAAGTAATTACGCATAGCTTTTCTAACAACTATGAACAGTTTGAAGCAATGTCTGATAACATCCAGAAAGCTCGCGAACTTATTGAAGCCAACAAAATAGATTTAGTTGTAGCATCTTCCATGGGAGCATTTATTGCAATGAGTTGTACCGACATCCCGAAGATTCTAATTAATCCATGCATGTTACCTTCGGAACAACTCAAACTCAGAATTGCTCCCACTATTACAGATGAAGAATTAAACAAATACCGAGATTATGAAACTTCACTCATTGCAAATGATAGTGAAAGCTTGCTCACTTATGGTCTTTTCTCAACCCATGACGAGCTGTTTTCATACAAGACACTCTTCGAGAGCAGATACTCTGCTGATAAAGTTTACATAATGAATGACGAGCATCGAATTTCTGCAACCAGCATCCAAAATGAATTGATACCTTTAATCAGAAAAATTGTTTGTGATTGAAACACATCT
>CAYTJC010000073.1:0-3908 GCA_964437875.1 uncultured Dysgonomonadaceae bacterium | reverse complement strand
AACACATCTTTTAGTGTGCCATGTTTTAACAGGGTGCACTTTTACCTTTGCACATAAAATAATAAACAATAGTAGCCTATGAGTAATTTGAGACAACAAGTTGGAGAGAGAAGAAGAAGACAAGAAGAAAAAGAACACAAGAGATATTTAAAATCAGGCAACACGCTTTTGTATCATATTGAAAAAATTGTTGAGCGGGTTGGAAATTCAGAAATGAGCGATGTATTCTTTGAAATATCAAGAAAAAACATTGATTTTGTAGCCAACAAAATGAATCTGACAGAGACACAAGCGGTGCTCTATTGTATATTCATTGAGAAAAGCAATGAAAGCAGAATTTATCTGGAGGAAGTTGCAAGAATGATAGGTTGTCAGATGGTGAAAATGATAAGCTTAATGCATGACTTTGATGAACTCGAAAAGCGTCAACTTGTCCGTTGTAGTAGAAGCAATGATACTCCTTCCTATCGCGTGCCTGTAGAGGTAGTTGAAGCAATAAAACAAAACATTGTTTACAAGCCAAAAAGAATTAACGACCTCAACACAAATCAATTTTTTGAACATCTGGATCGTCTTTTCAAAGAAAAGGAGGATAACGAGACTTCTTACTGTAAACTGGAAGAGGATATACAAACCCTTTTACAAGAAAATGCACAGCTACATTTCTGCAAACAAATTGAAAGGTATAAAAAGATGTATGGAGATGATTACAACTTGATTTTGCTCATCTTCTTTTGCCATAAATTTGTGAACCACGATGATGACAGCGTCTCTCTTTATGAATGGAGTAAATTGTTTGATGATAACTGGGCATACAGGACCATGAAGATGGATTTGCAACAAGACAAACACACATTGATTAGTCACAATTACATAGAGTTCCAGAACGATAACGGGTTTGAAGATAAAGAGAACATGAGATTGACAGACTCTGTAAAAGATAAATTCTTTGTAGAGTTAGATCTCACTATACAGCAAACCATAAGCAGTAAAGACCTCATCAGGCATGAAGATATTGTGACGAAAAAGTTGTTCTTTAATCCAAAAGAACAAATACAAATACAACAACTAACGGATCTGTTAGAGCAACAAAACTTCTTGTCTATTCAGAAGAGATTGGAAGAGAGCGGGGTTCGCAAAGGCTTTGCCTGCTTGTTTCATGGTGCACCGGGAACGGGTAAAACAGAAACAGCCTATCAGATAGCGCGCATCACTGGTCGCACTATTATGTTGGTTGATATTGCTGAATCCAAAAGCAAATGGTATGGTGAGAGTGAGAAAAGAATTAAGAAGATATTCGACACCTATCGCTCTTATTTGAAAGTATCGGAAGTAGCACCCATTTTACTTTTCAATGAGGCCGATGCCATCATCGGGAAACGTAAGGAAGTAGGACAAAGTTCCATCAATCAAACTGAGAATAGCATCCAAAATATTCTATTGCAAGAAATGGAAAACCTGGAGGGAATAATGATTGCAACAACCAACTTGACTCAAAACATCGATACAGCTTTTGAGAGAAGATTCCTTTACAAAATAGAGTTTGAAAAACCAAGCATCGACGCTAAGTCTAAGATATGGAATGCTATGTTGCCCTCGCTTACTAAAGAAGAGAGCCAAGAGTTGGCTGGTAGTTACAACCTCAGTGGTGGACAGATTGAAAACATTGCACGTAAATGTACAATCGACTCCATTCTCACTAACAGTACACCTAACCTCCAAACCATTGACGGATACTGTCAGGATGAGTTTATGCAGAATAGTATCAGAAAAAAGATCGGTTTCTGTTAAGAATTAAAGAATATCGTCTGTAAAACATACTCGCATGTCAAAAACTATATTTTGTTTTCAATTCCAAATAATCGTTTAATTTGCACTCCCTATATTTGACAATTTATTGATATCTCTTTTTCAAAACATTTCCACGGCTGTAGATTACAAGAAATGTGATGAAAATCGCATCCACGCCCTACAAAATGTTTGAAAACACATTATCTTCGTTTTGTTGCACCAAGTTATACCATTCAGGGCATGAAAATCAAATTCCCGATCGAGAATTCTCTTTTCATCAGTTGATTTTTAAATCTTTGATTGCCATTTTTCTCTCAACGTTGAATGAAAAAGCGCCACTTTAAGCGATGCAAAACATTTCCACGGCTGTGGATTCAATTTTCATGACATAAGCGTCCAATCCACGGTCGAGGATTTCATTTCCACCTGTTTCAGGCCACATCTTTGAATGAATTGTAAAATATAACGGTCTGTAATTTACAAATTGAAACTTGTTCCAAAGAAAAATAATATGAGTTTCAGATAAAAACTCTCGAAAGAAACAAAAATACAATTTTCCAAGTAGATTTAAGGTTGGGTTTGATTGTAAAGCGGCAAAAAGGCCCATGATTACAGTCTGTAAAACAGACATTCAATTAGCAACTATTAACACTGTCACTATCTCAATTTTCAGCTCCTTGCAACACTTCCACCTAATAAAAAAAGGCTCAAAATGAAAAAGTATATCTCGTTGTTTGAGAGAATTACTATCTTCATTTTGAGCCTTATTATACTCACTGTTTCTTATCTACACTTTTACATCCTATTTAATATTGAGACCTTCCTTTTTTAGAAAATCGTAAATGTATAAATTTAGTAGCCCTATTCAATCAGAAAATCAAGCTCTGCTATTGCAGCGGACTTATCGCCTCCCGCTATCACTTTCGATTGAATCATTATGTACCTTGTATTGACAGGAGTATCAAAATAATATCTTCTGGGAGATGGATCATTAATCAAATTCCCAAATTCGAACTCTTCCAAAACGTTCCACGACTTACCATCTTTACTTATCTTTATCTCACCTTTTTCAATCATTCCTTTTGAATCTTTAGTTTGAGGGGTATAAGTAAAGCCATTAAGCGTATATTCTTGGTTTAAATCAATTGACAAGTAGTGTGAACTTCCAGTTGCTTTTGACATCCAATAAGTGGCTGCATTTTCATCGAATACGTTTGTCCCTGAATGTCCATCTTGTTCACTATCTGTACCGATTAACGTCCATTCTTTCTTTACAACACCCAATAAGGTGGATGCTACACTACCAATCTCTTCATTATTAAAAGCACTGGCTTGAACTTCCCCCGACATCACAAAGAAAGGTTCACTGTAAAGTTTTGAATCTTTGGTTGGTGCACTCCCATCCAATGTATATCGAATCTCAAGGCCACTGTTAATGTTTTTCGCTATATCCTCGCCATGAGGTTTCCACTGGAAAGTATGTTCTTGAGGTTTAATATCAACCATCCCGTCCACATTTCTTTTTATAGAAAGTTGAGGTGGGCGTGTTTTGTAATAATGTGCAGACACGTGAGAGATAGCTGGTTGAAGACGAGACTCCAATACACGAACTCTAAACTTATTGGAAGTAACCTCTGGAAATCTTAAGATTCGCTTATAACCCACATTGGTAGCTGTTGCAATTTCTTCCCACGCATTATTGATCCAAGCATCCAATGCATGTTTCTCAATTCTTTCGCTGTGAGTAGATATTGCTTCTTGTAGTACGAAACGGTTTACAGTAACTGGTTCTGGTGTTTTAAACTCTATTGAACTAACACCTTGATTAAGGAGTTCATAGCTCAACTCATTTTTGTCCAGCACTTTTCTGGGTCCTTTTGCACCACTTAGCAAGTCGTTGGAGTAGGTTTCTTTGATGCGTTTACCCACTTCACTGAGTACTTTAACATCAACAGGAGAAAACTCTCCTTCTCTGTTTGGTGGAATGTTTAATAAGAAAACAGAGTTTCCTCCCACCGATCGTTCGTAAATATCAAAAACATCGTCTGTGCTTCGTGTTCTTTGATTAGTATCGTCTCTGTAGAACCAACCCTCTCTGATAGAAGTATTCGTTTCGG
>CAYTJC010000072.1:0-8045 GCA_964437875.1 uncultured Dysgonomonadaceae bacterium | reverse complement strand
AGCACACTACGTCCTTTTCTTACTAATTGTTGAATTGTAGGCATTTTCTACTTTACTTTAATCTATTAATCATTTTTGGTCTAGCTAAACTTACTTCGAAATTTGAATATTCTAATAAATTATTGCTCCATATTTTTCGTATAATGAGACTATTATACCACTTAGCCCTATTATTTGAGGCTAAAAACGGCACAAAATTACAAAGAATCAACTACATATGCAAAGAATGTTGGTATTATTTGCAATATATTTTTCCGATTGATAATTGAAACATAATCTGATAGACATAAAACATAAATTAAAACACAGCTAAGAAAAATAGTTGAGGTAAAGAGAAGACACAACCAAATGCAAGCTTTGCAGATTTACAAAGTTTAATGTATTTTAAACAACCAAGTTCAGAAACACCAAAAAAAAGAAACTTAGCACCTTCATTTTATAATTCAGAACGCTATGGAAAGAACATTTATGCTCGATAACAAGAGAATATTAATAAAAATTACTAGGTGTACCAAAATCAAATAAAAGAAGAAACCAGAGCATAAATTGATGCTTTACTTTGGCTCTACATGCGTGAAAACATGCTCTATTTGAGGAAAATGACTCTGAACTGTGCTTTGAACGCTATGGCCTATAGTATGACCTTCTGCAACTGTCAAGTCGGCAGAAACGCGAACATGAATATCTACAACATAGCGCATTCCAAACTTGCGGATAAAACACTTCTCAGTATCTATAACTCCACTCACTTGCTCTGATACAACGCGAACTTCATCTATTAGAGAATCGTGATTTTGCTCATCCAACAACTCACCAAGAGCTGGTCTGAAAACAAAATAAGCATTTATTATTATAATACCCGAAGCAACAAGAGCCGCCCAATCATCAATACTCTCATATCCCTCGCCAAGCAGAAGAGCCAGACTAATACCAACAAAAGCCGCAAGCGAGGTAATTGCATCACTGCGGTGATGCCATGCATCGGCTTTTAAGGAAGTACTATCAGTCTGCTTGCTTTTTTTATTCACATACTTATAGAGGAGTTCTTTATATAGTATTATTGCTGTCAAAACAATCAATGTGTATGGACTTGGCATTTTTTGTGGTGATTGCATATTCCTTATAGCCTGAGAAGCTATAAATCCGGCACTTATAATAAGAAAAAGAACAACTATAAAACTAATTATAGGTTCTACCTTGCCATGACCAAAAGGATGATCTTTGTCCGATGGTTTGTCAGAAACCTTTAATCCTAAATAGATAATGAATGAAGAAAATACATCGCCAATACTTTCAATAGCATCTGCTATTATAGCAAAAGAATTACCGATAATACCGGTAATCAATTTCACAAACGCTAGTACGACATTGCCAATCAAGCTAACAAGAATAGTGTGACGAGCACGTTTGCCATTTAAAAGAGGATTTTTCATCTACAAAAGTACAATAAAATGCTAGATTGTGTTAGCTCAAAAAGAAAAAATAAGATTCTAAAAGAAATATATTGCAGTGATAATCTACTCGGCTTTTCTGTGAGGCATATTAATCATCAACACGGTGTTTTTCAAATATTCAAATTCAAGCTCAAAGCACTCTGAAAAAACATCCTTACCAATATTGTCCTCAATCTGATTTGTAGTCCAAAGCTTGCCACCCTGTAATTGAAGATCATTGAATTCTTTCTCTGAAGCAATATTAGAAACGTATAAAAAAATAAGTCTCTTGGTATTTTCATTTTCGAATACATATTTCAATAGAAATCTGACAGGTAAATCATCCGTTTTTATTTCATTTTTAACAGTATTCTTAATAGCCTCTTCAAGGTTATGCTTATATTTCATATATTTCTCGAACGGATAATCCAATTTACCAGAGTCTAGCAACCTGGAGTCATCTCTATTTTTAAGATATAGCTTACCATCGTATATGAGTGCTACTCGAACAAGCGGATGAAGAAATTTATTTTTCAGAATTATTGAGACCGATTTTGCAACCTTGCCTTGCACATTGCCACTCTCGCTTACTACCGGAAGCCACTCTTCACTTTTCAAATGCTTGTTAAGCACTTTAAGTCTCGATGCCTCGAGAAGGATTATAGCCACTAGAATAAGTTGGAATAAATTTATAGCAAGGACAGCATCAACAATTGGATAGCGAGTTTCAAATAAAACTCGAAAAGCAAGAATTACAATTATGTGAAATGTAAGTGCATATTGGACTTGAAAAGCAATTTGAAAAGATTCGTAAAGATGATGTTTGTGATCTTTACGTTTATTTCTAACTACTTTTTTCATAAAACTCTTACGTGATAATCTGAATATCATCAATGAGAACACTAAATTTATTTCGGCAAGTATAAAAGTAGATTGCGAATGGAAGTCTGGTATCAAAACAAAGATTGCTACAGCTGATATTAAAAAACTCCATGCAGACACATCATAAAGAACACGTAGTTCATTAGGAATGCGAAAAACAAATGGCATTATAGATAAAGAGAACCCTATTGCTAAAGCACCAAACGTATTTATCTGTCCAATTAAAATAGAAAAGATTAGATACGGAAGTAATCCCAAAGCAGGATTAGAGAGAACTCGTTTTATAAAATTATTGTCAGACATATATGCAGTGATAAACTTATAGAATATAGAAAAGCAAATAAATTATTAATTGTAACGAAATACTATTGGATCTAAAATAAACAAGAAAAAAGGTCTGTCATAAATTAATAGTTTGTCATTAAACTATCAACTATCATAACAGTAACATTAATTAATTGTTCATCAATTATGATAGAATAATAAACAACACTTAAGCGTAATGTATAAACTAAAATTACTATGATAGTTGAACTACCACTGTAACAACACAGCTTATAGATTGTTTATGACTTCAAGTACTCAGTTTTGCCAATATTCAATAACGCAATTAACCTAAGAATAATAAGCAAACAGGGAGAAGTGGTGCTAGCACCACTTCTCCCTGTTTGCTTATATTATGTATGCTATAAAAAACTTATATAATAGCAATGTGTAACACTACAAAAGACTCCTACAAGTTTCTCTTGTAGAAATTAATTATCTTGGTGTACAGATACTTCCTTGAGTTACCACCAGCAATAGAGTGATCTCTATCAGTAAAATAAAACATATCGAAATGCTTGTCTGCATTTATAAGTGCATTGGTATATTCCATAGAGTTCTGAACATGTACATTATCATCAGTTGTACCATGCACTAAGAGCAAACGACCCTGCAACTTATCAGCTAAAGCAATTGCCGAACCATTATTATATCCTGAAGCATTCTGCTGCGGTGTGCGCATAAATCGCTCAGTATATACAGTATCATAAAATCGCCAATCGGTGACTGGTGCTATAGCTACACCTGCTTTAAAAACTCCGTTACCTCTGCTCATACTCATCAACACATTGTAGCCACCATAGCTCCACCCCCAAATGCCAATTCTACCTTTGTCAACGTAAGGAAGAGAGCCAAAATACTTAGCTGCAGCAATTTGATCGTCAGACTCTATAATACCCAAATTAAGATAAGTCTGTTTTCTGAAAGCTTCGCCACGTGCTCCTGTGCCTCTCCCATCAACTGAAGCTATTATATAACCCTGTTCGGCCAGCGCATAATACCAATCCAACCCATAACTGTCTAATACTTGTTGAGAATTTGGACCAGAGTACTGCACCATCACCACTGGATACTTCTCTGAATTACTAAACGATGATGGCTTAATCATCCATCCATTTAGTTGAGTTTTTCCATCTGCTGCAGGCAAAGTTATAAATTCTTTTTGAGGTAAATTTGATTGCTTTACTCTTTCTGCTACGTCTGCATTGTCTTGCAGAGTTCTGATAAGCTTTCCGTTTGAATTATGTAACGTAATTACTGCAGGAGTAACAGAATTAGACCAACTGTTTACATAATACTTTCCATTATTACTAAATTTTGCGGTGTTGCTACCACTATGAGACGATAGTTTTGTTGTAACATTTTTATCTATAGTAGTTTTGAAAATATTTCTTTTCAAAGGGCTTTCATCTGCTGCTTGATAAAAAACTGAGCCTGTTGATGAATCAATCCCAAGTAGCCTTGTAACATCAAAATCTCCTTTGGTGAGTTGTTTCTGAAGCAATCCCGTGTTACCATATATATATATGTGGCTAAACCCATCCTTTTCAGATATATAAGTAAATTGATTGGGCAAGAAATGAATTGATTTTAAGAAGTCAGAATCTACATAATACTTGTTCTCATCACGCAAAACCAATTTAGAAACTGTAGTGCGAGGATTTGTAAAATACATATCGAATCTGTTCTGATCCCTATTCAAAGTCATCACTGCCAACTTAGTTGCATCTTGTGTGAAAGATATGCGAGGCATATAACCATCTTCGTCTAAGGGCACATCCATTTCTCTGGTAGTTTGTGCATCTATGTCATACACAAAACATCCCACTGTAGAGTTTTCTTCTCCAGCTTTAGGATACTTGTAAGTATATGACTCAGGGTAGAGCTTACTGCCATACACTTGAAAGGAAAACTCTTTCACTTTTGACTCATTTGTTTTCACAAAAGCTAGTAAAGCATTGTCTGGCGAAAAATCCATAAGGCTTGTTACTGAAAATTCTTCTTCGTAAACCCAATCTGTGGAACCATTAATTATTTTATTATACTCACCATCTTTAGTAACCTGCAATTCTGTATCGAAATCAAATTTGGCAAGCCATATATTATTATCTACTACATAAGCCAACATTTTGCTATCGGGCGAAAAAGTAGGAATCATTTGTTTTGAATCATTTTCGGTGAGTTTTCTCACCAAATTACGGCGCACATCGTGGTAGTAGTAATTTGCTTTAAAAGAGTTTCGATATATCTGTTGTCTGTCGTTATACACAATTACTCTATACTCGTCTGGGCTAACAAGAAACCCCTGAAAAGTATCGAATGTGCACTGGCGAGCACTTTGAGTGCTAAAAAGTGTGTCAACTATATTACCCGTTGCATAATCAAATTTTATAACAGCATTGCGCTGATTGTTCATTTGATAATAATGCAACCCATCGGCCGATGAAATCAAAGGCCGAGTGCCTCTTGCACTGTAAATACCTGTCATGAGGTCTTCCAATCCAAACTGCTGTGCACTCACACTTGTACTAAGAAACAAGATCAGAGAGAGAAAATAAAACTTTTTCATAACGAAATTCTTTTTTTTAATTGCAAATATATGATATTTATCTCTATTTGCTGGCTTTTATTAGTAAGAGAAACATTGCCTAACTTCTCCTTAAAATACAAACCAGACACTATAATTTATTAAAGGCATTAAAATAGGCATTAGGATAGGAACTAGGTAAGAGAAAAAAACTAATCTGTTTCAATTCAAATATATTCATACTTCCAATAACAAAACAACATTGCATTACTAAAAACAAGGTGAAGATGTGAAAAACTCATTTTTTCAAATACAATACATTACCTACTACTAAAACACAAATAATCAGACGCATAATGAGCAATAATGAGGACATCATGCAGCTTTTCTCTTTAATATAAATTGACAACATCCATGATGTAAATCACGAAAAAAGTTGTGTGTACATCAACACACAAAAAATATTGTTATCTTTGCACATTAGTTTTGAGTCAATTATTAAATAACTCAATTCGTAAATACGGTAAGTTAATTATCTAAATTAGTATTCTCACACACAAATCTGAGATAATTTACAGGAAATAAAAAAAGATGAATCTGCTTAAAGAAAAGTTGTTTAAATATGATGCCCCTCAGCGCGCTAAAGCTGCTGGCATCTACCCCTTCTTTCGAGTTATAGAAAGTGACCAAGACACAGAAGTTACTATAAATGGTAAAAGAGTTCTGATGTTTGGTTCTAACTCTTATTTAGGACTCACAAATCATCCAAAAGTAAAAGAAGCTTCTATAGAAGCTATTCGGAAATATGGCTCTGGAATGGCCGGTTCTCGTTTCTTAAACGGAACACTTGATATTCATATTGAACTGGAGCGAAAGCTTGCAAACTTTATGCGCAAAGATGACGCTATTGTTTTCTCAACAGGGTTTAATGTAAATCAAGGTGTAATTTCGTGCATTACTGGGCGAGAAGATTATATAATTTGGGACGAACTAAATCACGCCTCCATTATTGAAGGCCAACGACTTTCTTTTTCTAGAAAGTTTAAGTTTCGTCACAACGATATGATATCGCTTGAGCGACAATTAATAAAATGTCATCCCAAAAAAGTAAAACTCATTGTTGTTGACAGTGTCTTCAGCATGGAGGGAGATATTGCTAATATTCCAGAAATTGTGCGATTGGCAAAAAAGTACAATGCTAATGTGATGGTGGACGAAGCACACGGGCTTGGCGTGATGGGAAAAAACTTTAATGGAAAAGGTGCAGCCGATCAATTAGGCGCATTGGATGATGTGGACCTGGTGATGGGTACATTTAGTAAATCTCTGGCCTCTATTGGCGGATTTATTGCAAGCGACAGCACTACCATCAACTTTATAAGACACAATGCTCGCCCCTATATATTTAGTGCAAGCATCACTCCCAGTGCAACAGCTGCTGCTTCAATGGCATTAGACATTCTTAAAAGAGAGCCCGAGAGAATTGAAAATCTTTGGAAACTTACAGACTATTCTCTAAAAAGATTTAGAGAAAATGGATTTGAGATAGGTAACACATCTACCCCAATTATCCCTCTTTATGTGAGAGACAACGATAAAACGTTTTTGATTACCAAATTGCTTTTTGAAGAGGGGGTATTTGTAAATCCAGTTGTTCCACCTGGAGTAGCAGCCCAAGATACATTAATACGTTTCTCACTGATGGCTACACACACTATTGATCAAGTAGATGAGGCTGTAGATAAAATCACAAAAGTGTTCCGTCAATTAGGCGTAATAAAATAGACTTATATAAAAAGCGGCAAAACTTTTTATACTGAATAAAAAAACTGCTCAACAGAAAATAAGATAAACTTATTTCGTTGAGCAGTTTTTTTATTTATGGATATAAGAACTGCGAGATTTTTCTCGCTCTACATTTATTACTATAACTTTCTATTTACCATTACTACTTGATAGGTAAGATGCAACTCCCTCTTGTGTTGCAGCCAAAGCTTTTTCTCCTTTTTTCCAATCGGCAGGACACACTTCGCCATGCTCTTCGGTAAATTGCAATGCATCTATAACTCTAATCACCTCGTCAACACTACGTCCTAAAGGCATATCGTTTACAACCTGATGTCTTACCACTCCTTGCTTGTCAATCAAGAATAAGCCGCGATAAGCCTCTGGCGATCCGTCAAAAGCCAGTTGACCAAAAGAATCTTCTGTATAAGATCCCGCCAACACATCATAAGCCATAGATATTATCTTATCTTGATCTGCTACAATGGGATATTTCACACCTTTTATTCCTCCATCATTTAGAGATGTTTGAAGCCACTTCCAATGTGATGTTGCCGAGTCTGTTGATGCAGCAACTAACACTGTGTCGCGCGACTCAAATTCTGATATTTTATTTTGAAATGCAATTAACTCTGTTGGGCAGACAAAAGTAAAGTCTGCTGGATAAAAGAAAAAAACAACGTACTTGTCACCCAAGTATTGATCTAAACTAAAATCTTCTATTATATCATTGCCATTTATAACGGCTTTTGTTCTAAATACTGGAGCTTTTTTTCCTACTAATACTGACATATATTATTTGTTTTAAAATGATTTACACTACAAATGTACTTTATCTTAGTCTATTTATTTTATAAATAGCCATCTATCAGTCATTGAAAAAAACTATGACATATAAATGGCATTGAGAAACATG
Organism: uncultured Dysgonomonadaceae bacterium; assembly: GCA_964437875.1. Lineage (GTDB taxonomy): Bacteria > Bacteroidota > Bacteroidia > Bacteroidales > Dysgonomonadaceae > UBA2632. The sequence goes on along the minus strand of CAYTJC010000072.1, from coordinate 178 downwards.
AAAGACATTTTCAATACAACTATATAAATATCGTAAAAGAGACACTGAAGTTGAGCATAAACTGTAAAACAATCCTTAATGTATTATATTATCGCTTAGTACGTAGTATATTCCGATAAAAAATGATTACTTTTGCACGCAATAAAAACCTAAAAAAGACTTACTCCTATGTCATTTA
>CAYTJC010000071.1:0-8056 GCA_964437875.1 uncultured Dysgonomonadaceae bacterium | reverse complement strand
AAAAAGAAACTGTAGCTATCGAAGGATACGATATCCCCGATAAAGAACAGAAGAAGAGTGACGAGAAAGTAAGTACAGCAGCTGACTTGTCTGACGATGTTAAGCCTCAATTTAAGATTGTGGGTAATATTGATCTCGAAAATCTAAACGCTAAGCCTAAGAAGAGTAGCGTTAAAGAACAGGAGTCCAAACCTGAACCAGTTGTTTCTAAAGAGAGTAAACCAGAGGTTGTAAAACCTGCTGAAGATAAACCTATAGAAATAGCTGAGGACAAACCCAAAGAAACAGTTAAGAAAGTAACACAACCAATTGATGAAATTGAAAGTGCTAAAGAACCATTGGAAGATCCGAAAAGCGCTGCACAACCACAACCAATAGATGAAATTGAAAGTGTAGAGCAACCAGCAAAGGGTAAATCGGAAGAGAAAGAGAAAGTAGAAGAATCTACTCCTGCCCCCGAACCAGAAAAAGAAAAAGAAACTGTACCAGAAGAAAAAGAAACTCCCAAAGAGGAAGAGAAAGAAGTTATAGCAGAGACTCCCACAGTAAAAAAGGTAACTGAAGAAGCAAAAGAAACTGAGAAAAAAGCAGTACCAAAGAAAAAAATAAAAACAAAAAAGGTAATCGATACTAAAGTGGAGCAAGATAGCAAAGCTGAAATCGAACAAAAGGCTATACTCAAAAAGGAGCAAGAAGTTGAAGCTGAGAAGAAAGCGAAAACTGATGATGTTACTAGTGAGGATAGTGAAGAATCAGCAAAAGAGGACGAAAAGAAGCAAAGTCATCTTTTCAGACTCAACGATACCAAGCTTGAAACCAATATTGTTGTAAAAGGCAGTATTGATCTTGCATCTATTAACGAAAAAACCCGTCCAGCAAGAAAATCAAGAGCTCAACGCAAAAAAGAGAGACTTGAGAGAGAGGGTAAAACCAAAGAAGAAAATATTAAGGCGCTTAAAAAAGAAAGCATTAACGAGAAGAAAACTGCCGCAACTGATGATACAGAGGACAGCACGAAGAAAAAGCGCAAACGTATAAGAAAAGGGAAAGTTAATATAGACAAGCCGGTAAGTGCTACTGCACCAAGTACAAGAAGAAAAAAACCTATATTAAGAAAGCCTATAAAGAAAGAAGTGAGCGAGGAAGATGTTCAAAAACAAATAAAAGAAACATTGGCTCGTTTAACACGCAGAAAAACTGGTAGCAAAGGTGGGGCAAGACACCGTAGAGACAAAAGAGAAATTGCAAGTCAAAGACAACAGGCTGAGATACAAGAGCAAGAAAGAGAAAGCCGCGTTTTACAGTTAACTGAATTTGTGACTGCTAATGACTTAGCAAATATGATGGATGTACCTGTAACTGATGTTATCTCTACATGTATGAGCATTGGGGTTATGGTTGCAATTAATCAAAGACTTGATGCTGAAACTATAAATATAGTAGCTGACGAGTTTGGTTTCAAAACTGAGTATGTGAGCGCCGATGTTATTGAAGCTATAGCACAGGAGGAAGACGACGAGAAAGACTTAATATCTCGCTCTCCTATTGTTACAGTTATGGGACATGTTGACCACGGTAAGACATCACTACTTGATAGTATTCGTAAAACAAACGTAATTGCAGGTGAAGCTGGTGGTATTACACAACACATTGGAGCTTATCATGTGAGCCTTGAAAGTGGCAAAAAAATAACTTTCCTTGATACTCCTGGTCACGAAGCATTTACAGCTATGCGTGCCCGTGGAGCAAAAGTTACTGACGTAGCTATTATTATAATAGCTGCAGATGATAATGTGATGCCTCAAACAGTTGAAGCAATTAATCATGCAACTGCTGCAGGTGTACCAATAGTTTTTGCAATCAACAAAATAGATAAACCTGGGGCTAATCCAGAAAAAGTGAAAGAAGAGCTAGCTCAAATGAATTATCTTGTAGAAGACTGGGGTGGTAAATATCAATCGCACGATATCTCAGCTAAACAAGGTATAGGAGTTGTGGCTCTATTAGAAAAAGTTCTACTTGAAGCCGAAATGCTTGAACTGAAAGCAAACCCAAATAGGACTGCTTATGGATCGGTAGTAGAATCATCACTTGATAAAGGACGTGGATATGTTTCTACCATATTGGTAGAAAACGGCACACTAAAATCGGGAGATATTGTTTTAGCTGGTTCTTATTTTGGCCGAATTAAAGCAATGTTTAATGAGCGGAATCAAAACATCGAAAAGGCTGGACCTGCTCAACCTGTACTAATTTTAGGTTTGAACGGTGCTCCACAAGCTGGAGACAAATTCCATGTGCTCGAGAGTGAACAAGAAGCCCGCTCTATTGCTAACAAACGTGAGCAATTACAAAGAGAACAGTCTATTCGCACACAAAAAATACTCACCCTTGATGACATAGGTCGTCGTATTGCAATAGGTAATTTCCAAGAACTTAATGTCATTGTTAAAGGTGATGTGGATGGTTCAGTAGAAGCATTGTCCGATTCATTAATCAGATTATCAACTCCCGAAATACAAGTAAATGTTATCCATAAAGCTGTTGGGCAAATATCTGAGTCTGATATAACATTAGCAGCAGCTTCTAATGGTATCATAATTGGATTTCAAGTACGTCCTTCTCTAACTGCTAGAAGAGAGGCTGAACAACAAGGGATAGATATACGTTTATATTCTGTTATTTACGATGCAATAGAAGAAGTAACTGCTGCAATGGAAGGAATGTTATCTCCTGAGATTAAAGAAGAAATTACAGCAAATATTGAAGTACTTGAAGTATTCAAGATTACAAAAGTTGGAACTATTGCGGGTTGTATGGTACGTGATGGTAAAGTAAAACGCTCTAGCAAAGTAAGATTAATCCGCGATGGCATAGTAGTTTATACTGGAGAACTTGAATCACTAAAACGATTTAAAGAAGATGTGAGAGAAGTATCGGCTGGTTACGAATGTGGATTGAACATTCGCAACTTTAATGATATTAAAGTTGGTGACACTGTGGAAGCGTATGAAGAAGTAGAAGTACGGAAAACCTTATAGTAAATTTTAAATAACCAGTTGACATTGTAATATTTAATCCTACCTTGAAGTGGTGGCATCTACAACTAAAAAATTGTAGATGCCACCCTAACACAAGAAAGATTATTTTATTGTAAACCTGATTATTTAAAATAATAGACATATAAATAGATAACAAATACGTTGATTATGAAGAAAAGCTTATTTATAACTTTAATTGTATTTACATCAATAATTTGCGGTAGCACAGTAGAAGCACAAAACAATATTGCTTTTGTAAACACACTGGATATTATAAACTCTTTGCCTGACAAAACATCTGCAACGGAAAGACTGAATACACTCAGTGAAAACTACAAGCAAGAGCTCCAAATAATGCAAAACGAATACAATAAAAAGTATTCTGACTTTATAACCTATCAACAGAGCCTAGCTGAGAGCATCAAATTAAGAAGGATGCAAGAGTTAACGGACTTAGAAAATAGAATACAAAACTTTACTAAGTTAGCTCAAAAAGATATAGAGGAGCATGAGCAACTGCTACTAGAACCTATAAAAAAGAAGGTGAAAGATGCAATAGAAGCAGTAGGCATTGATCAAAACTACATAGTAATTTACGATTTAGATGACACTGGTATTGTCTTTGTTTCTCCAAACGCAGTTAATGCAAACCCACTAGTAAAATCTAAATTGGGGGTAAAATAAAAGAATATTTTTTACTTTACAAAAGTGACTAATAACTACACTCTTAAGCCAGGTCCTATTGGAGTATTTGATTCCGGATATGGAGGGTTAACTATACTGTCTGAGATTAAAAAACTCATGCCCTATTACGACTATCTATATCTTGGTGATAATGCTAGAACCCCTTATGGAAGTAGATCTCAAGAGCTGATTTATGAATTTACATTGCAAGCCGTAAAATGGCTCTTTTCACAAGGGTGTCAACTTATCATTATTGCATGTAACACTGCCTCAGCAAAAGCATTGCAAAATATTCAACAAAACGACCTTTTACAAATAGATTCTACAAAACGTGTATTAGGAGTTATAAGGCCAACAGCAGAAGCTATAACAAATATAACTAAAACAAAACATATTGCTGTTTTAGGGACAGAAGGAACTGTTCGCTCTAAAACTTATGAGAAAGAGATTGAATATCTTAATAAAGAGATTTGTATCACTTCAGAAGCATGTCCAATGTGGGTACCACTAGTTGAAAATAAAGAGAGCAATAAACAAGGTGCAGACTACTTTGTTAAACAACATATAAATAGGGTTCTCCAAAGTGACTCTGATATTGATACAATTATATTGGGATGTACACACTATCCTTTACTACTGGATAAAATAAAACAATATACTCCTGAATCAATAACATTAATTCATCAAGGAGAATATGTAGCAAAGTCACTTAAAGAATACCTCAGTAGGCATCAAGCATTAGAATCACTTTGTTCAAAAAATGGAAACAGAATTTATTGTACTACTGAATCTGCTGAAAAATTTGAAAGTTTAGCATCTTATTTCCTGAACGAAACTATATCTGCTAACAAAGTAAATTTAAAAGAATGAGTTGGTTTGACATCATTATAATACTCATTCTTTTGGGTGCTTTCGTAAGAGGAGTAAGAAAAGGATTTACAACGCAACTTGCGGGACTTGTTGCGGTAATAGCTGGAGCTATTTTTGCAGGTAAAACAGCTTCTTTATATTTACCCTTTATCTTAAAGACAACAAACATCTCTGCAAATATTGCCGTTGTACTTAGCTATATATTAGCATTTGCAATAATATTTTTCGGAATTAAGCTTATTGGTAAAATGCTCGATAGCTTATTCCATGCATTGCACCTAAGCTTTATAAATAAGATATTGGGAGCAATCCTAGGAGTAATTACTGCTTCAATAGTACTAAGCATACTATTAAACCTAACTCTAATGCTAGATACTAAAGAAGAAATAATGACTAGTAAGATTAAGAGTGAAAGTTATTTCTATTCTAAAATACAAATGGTAATTCCTACAATTGTTCCCTATCTGAAAAAAGAAGTGTGGGAAAAATACAATCTAGAACAAAATAATAGGAATGATGAGAAGCTAGAAAAAGCTGAAGAAGAGGCACCATCATTGCGTATATAAATAGAGCAATTAAAATACACATATTAATTTACAATAAATGAGAATTCACAAAGAAGGACGAAAAACATTGACACTTACACTACTTATTAGTTTTGTAATCAATTTTGGGATGTTTTATTTTCTACCAAAAAACATCTTCACTTATTTCATCTTTGTCGTCACCTTAGTAATATTTCTATTTTTGCTGAATTTTTTCCGCTCCCCAAATCGTGTATATTCAGGACAATTATTAGGACGCGTAAATGCTCCAACAGATGGCAAAGTTGTAGCTCTTGAGAAAGTATTTGAAACAGAGTATTTAAATGCTGAATGTATAAAGATATCTATTTTCATGACCATATTTAATGCACATTCAAACTGGATACCAGTAACAGGTAAAATAACTCATGTTTCACACAAAAACGGAAGATTTATGGCTGCTTATCTTCCTAAATCAAGTACAGAAAATGAAAGATCAATCATAGTTATTGAAACACCTGACGGGCACAAAATACTTAGCAGTCAAATTGCAGGAGCTTTGGCTCGCAGAATTGTGACTTACGTAAAAGCGGAACAAATTTGCTATATTGGAGACCCCCTTGGTTTTATTAAATTTGGCTCTCGAATGGATATATACCTTCCATTAGATAGTGAGATTTTGGTAAAGATAGGAGACGAAGTAAGAGCAAATAATACATTTATAGCTAACTTACCCAATAAGAGCATACCTGTAAATAATTAAACAAAGAGCATAAAATTGAAAGCTATGAAAAAGCATATTCCCAATACTATAACTTCGATGAACTTAATCTCTGGCTGTATTGCCATTGTTATGGCTTTTGAAGGTGCTTTTATATGGGTAGTATTTTGGGTTATTATAGCTGCTATATTTGACTTTTTTGATGGTATGGCTGCACGCATATTAAAAGCCTATTCAAATATTGGGAAAGAGTTAGATTCTCTAGCTGATGTAGTTAGTTTTGGTGTTGCCCCAGCAGCAGCAGTTTTTATTTTTCTACGAGATTATATTATATATGCAGATTCGCTTTCTTTCGTTCAATTGTATATACCGTATATCGCATTTTTAATCCCCGTATTTTCAGCTTTGCGCTTAGCAAAATTCAATGTTGATGAAAGACAGACATCTTCTTTCTTAGGACTGCCAACTCCAGCAAATGCATTGTTTTGGATTAGCTATGTATTTGGTATTACAAATGCAGCTACAACAAATGATCCTATCATGTTTTTGACGTTAGGCTTAATCATTGCTCTATCTTTGCTAATGGTTTCAGAAATACCAATGTTCTCTTTCAAATTGAATAATCTTAAAGTTAAAGGGAACGAAAAACCAATTTTACTGATAATATGTACAATTGCATTCCTATCTTTGTGGGGAATAATAGGTATAGCATTCTCTGTTTTGGCATACATAGTAATATCTATAGTATCCGCATTAATGAGTAAAAAAGTCCGTTAAATAATAAATTTAGAAATTGAAGTATTCATAATTAACGAATATTTTAATCATAAAACTATAGATTATATATGTTTAAATTCATCATATATGCCATTGGAATATTTATTTTCTTGTCATTAATCTTTGGAGTATCTACCATACACCTCATCCTTCGTTTTATATTTAGAGGAAGAAAGAAAAAACAAAGAAAGGATGAGCAAAATGAAAATAAACCAATAACTCAAAACGATCGTATAATAACGTACAAGAAGAAAGAATTCGAAACAAGTACAGCAGAAGATGTGGAGTTTGAAGAAATAAAAAAAGAAGAAAAATAGTTTTAATCCACTTCTCTTCTTCAATATATATATACTAAATACTAGTCTTTTATCTTCTCCCTATACAAGTATATGTAAATCCATGAGATTCTAACTCCTCTACATTATAAATATTCCGGCCATCTACAACAACATGCTGCTGCATAATTTTTGCTAGTATGCTCCAATTTGGAAGTCTAAACTCTTTCCATTCAGTAACCAAAATAATTGCATCTGCATTGTTTGCAGCATCGTAAATATCAGTTGCATACTCTACTTTATTGCCAAAATGAAGCTTGGCTTCTTCCATTGCAGCAGGATCAAACACCTTAACATTTACTTGGTTGTCCAATAGCTTATTAATCAAATTTATTGATGGAGCATCACGCATGTCATCTGTCCCAGGCTTAAACGATAAACCCCACACTGCAACATTTAAACCATTAACCTTATTATTAAAGTAATATTGTAGCTTATGAAAAAGAATCTCTTTTTGATTGTCATTGACCTTTTCAACAGCTTTAAGCACCTTCATCTCATAACCATTATCTTTAGCCGTTTTTATAAGAGCTTTAATATCTTTGGGAAAACAACTCCCTCCATATCCAGCACCTGGATATAAAAAACTTTTCCCAATCCTCGAATCAGTACCAACACCTTTGCGCACCATAGCAACGTCTGAGCCTACAATCTCGCATAAGTTGGCTATATCATTCATAAAGCTAATACGTGTTGCCAACATAGCATTTGAAGCATACTTTGTCATTTCAGCCGAAAGGATATCCATGAATAGAACCCTAAAATTATTCAACAAGAATGGACGATAAAGCTTTGACATGATTTCTTTAGCACGTTCATTTTCTACGCCTACCACAACCCTATCTGGACTCATAAAATCACTTACTGCAGCACCCTCCTTCAAGAACTCAGGATTAGAGGCTACATCAAAATCAATATGTCCAAGATTTCTTTCTCGAAGCCTATCTGATATCAATCTTTGTATTTTCGCAGTGGTCCCTACCGGCACTGTACTTTTAGTTACTACAAGTAAATATTTCTCCATGTTATCGCCAATAGACTTGGCAACAGAATACAAAGCAGATAAATCGGCATCTCCCTCATCATCAGAAAAAGCAAAACTGC
>CAYTJC010000070.1:0-8210 GCA_964437875.1 uncultured Dysgonomonadaceae bacterium | reverse complement strand
AAACTCCATTTCGTCACAACTAGCAAATCCATTAAGGCCCGAAAGCACTTCGAATTTGATTTTTGTTGGATTTTTGAGTCCATCCGAAAAGTTTACTTTAGAGGGACTGTTTGTTCCTCTAAAGTTGTAGTTACCATATAGTTCATAGTCAGGTTTTTCAGTTGTAGCTACATAGATATTTAACTTCTCAAAGTTACCATTTCCAGAGCGGGTGTGATAGACTAGATAATCTATTAACTCAGGTGCTTTTCCTTCACCGTCAAAGAAGTATTCTAAAATTACTGGAAATGTAGTTCCATCTCCCCATGGAGAATGATAGGGTTGTCCTCCAAAGACTCCATCAAAAGTATTCTCTATGTTTGCTCCAGGTTGTGATTGATTTGCTTTACCACTAGTAGGAATAACTTTGATATCCTCAGGCACTTCCACATCGGAAGAGGTAGCTATAATTCTTTTTTGTGTGATGGTAAAGGGTACACTTATATTTTCTGCAGGGTCTGATGATTTAAAAACTATTTTCCCAACACGCTCATTAATGCTTCTATTCTCTGTTATAGAAATAGTGTATTCTCCTTTTTTCTCTTTGTCCTCTGTAACTGTTACCCAATCGAGTTCTTCAGGTATCTCTACAACTACTGTTTCTACATTAGTAGTTATCTTCACAATTCTATCTATTTCACTGTTTTCTACGTAGAGAGAATCATGTGAAAGCTTCATGGTTGGAATTTTGCCAAGTTGCTTTACTTTAATGGTTGCACTTATATTTTCTGAAGGGTCTGATGATTTAAAAACTATTTCTCCAGAACGCTCATTAAGGCTCCTATTCTCTGGTATAGAAATAGTGTATTCTCCTTTTTTCGTTTTGTCTTCAGTAACTGTTATCCAATCGAGCTCTTCTGATATATCTACAACTACTGCTTCCACATTAGTTGTTAGCTTCACTATTGTATCTACCTCATGGTTTTCTATATATATAGAGTCAAGTGTCAACTTCATGGCTGGGTCACTACCCAGTTGTTCTACTTTAATTGTTTTTTTAAGAATTCCAGTTGTAACTGTAATCTCTGCTTTTCGAGAGTAGGTCTTATTATTTTGCTCCACTTTTATCTGGATATGAGGTGATGGTATATTCCTACTTGAAACACTACACCAATCAGGATCTGATGATTCAACCTCCCATTCGGTTTGATTGGTGGTTACATCTATTGTTTTATTTTCTGAGGTTTTTGTGAAGTTTATTGCCGATTCTGCTACTTCTAAAGTTGGTTGTACTTCGACCTCGTCATCACTGCATGCAAATAAGCCTATGGTAATAAATAGGCTTAGAATGACTTTCATTGTAATTTTAATCATGATGGATACATTATATTATTAATACTTTTATTAAATGTTGCATGCAAATATAAGCAAAAATAAATAGATTTGTCCAATTTGGATAGACTTTGCAACTTTTGATAACTGTTTTATAAGATATCTATTTAAATAGTTAAGGTCTGTATTAAAAAAGTCTCCATTAAGGAGACTTTTCTAATTGACAACGGGGATTAGTACTATAGGTTTATAGCCATTTTATTTGTCGTATTGTTTTACTCCTCTGCAAGAAGTTGTTCTTTAGCTTGTGTCAATATCTTATCAGATTCACCTGGTGGAAAGCTTAAATTGAGCGATTGTAACTTCTGTAAAATTATATTTCCAACTGCTACTCTTGCAAAAAACTTCTTATCTGCGGGAATTACATACCAAGGGGCATATTCTTTGGACGTTTTTTCTAGCATTTCTGCGTATGCATTTTGATATTCGTTCCATTGCTTTCTAGCCTCTAGATCGTCTTTGTTGAACTTCCAATTCTTGTCTGGATTGTCTAGTCGAGCAAGCAAGCGCTCTTTTTGCTCGTCTTTCGAAATGTGCAGAAAGAATTTTAGTATATGTGTACCATTTTGGCTCAGATGTTTTTCAAAATTGTTTATCTGCTCATACCTGTTTTCCCAAAATTTATCATCAACTTTATCAACAGAGTCAATGCCAGGTAAGTTTTCGTTCAATAGTAAGTGAGGATTCACTTTTGTTGCCAATACATTTTCGTAGTGCGAGCGATTGAATATTTCAATCATTCCTCTTTCAGGCAAAGCTTTGTAGTGTCGCCACAGATAATCGTGGTCGAGTTCTTCTTTTGATGGAGTTTTGAAGCTATTCACACGACATCCTTGTGGATTGATTCCTGACATAACGTGGCGGATTACGCCATCTTTACCAGCAGTGTCTGAAGCTTGCAGAACAATAAGTAGTGAGAACCGATCGTCAGCATAAAAAACACGTTGAACCTTTTTCAGTTCTTTTATATTGCTTTTTATTTCAGCTTTAGCAGTTTTCTTATTAAAGCCTCCAGACTCATTCGTCGAGTGGTTCTTTAAATTAATAGAACCCTCTTCTGGGACTCTAAATTGGTGATAATTGAAATTCATCTGTTTAAGTTTTTAAAGATATGCCAGCTCTATTGTTTTTACTTAGTTACCGTTACCAGTGTCTATAAGTTTATTATATAGGGCGTCATTTTCTATAACTTCCAATCCTTTCAAGAATATGTCATCAATGTCGTTTATGACTCTGTAAAACGCTGACGCGTCATATAAATCTCTGGCAATAAGAGCTTTCAATTGTGTTAAAATCAATTTTTTAGATTTTTCAAATTCTTCATTGTCCCACTCGATGTCTTCTGATTTTGCAACATTTTTAATTTTCTCGATTATAGAAGAAGAAATTGTGTAGTTATTTTTGAAAGATTCAATATTAGTGAAGCTTCGTAGCAATTGCTTGCGATTGTTATCTACTTCTTGTATCGTGATTCTGTTTAGTACTCCTTTTGCAATAAGTTGACGGTGGAGTGAGGATACCGCAGTTGTGTCGATAGGAACAAAAAGATCGGGCATAATACCACCTCCTCCATAAACAGTACGTTTGTTTATGAGTGTTGCATATTTAAGAGAGTCTGGAAAATGAATACTGTCAGCATTTACCATTTCACCATGATTGAATCGATTTACAAAATCTAGGTTATAAGCTTCAAGATCACCTCCATTATACGGTTTTTGAATTCCTCTTCCTGTTGGTGTGTAATATCGTGCAACGGTAAGCCTTATCATTGTCCCATCAGTAAGTGGTAGTTGACGTTGAACTAATCCTTTGCCAAATGTGCGACGACCAACAACCACACCGCGATCCCAATCCTGTATGGCACCCGAAACAATTTCGCTTGCCGATGCAGACCCTTCATCTACTAAAATAACTAATTTGCCTGTTTTAAATTGACCTTTCGCCGTAGAGTTAATTGTCATTCTTGGTTGGTTTTTGCCTTCGGTGTAAACCATTAGCTTGTTAGCATCCAAAAACTCATCGGTTATGTCTGTTGATGTGCTTAGAATGCCTCCACCATTGCCTGTAAGGTCAACAATGAGGTTGCTCATTCCTTTCGATTTTAAATTGACAAGCGAAGTGTGAAACTCTTTCAAGGAGGTTACTCCAAAGCGACTCAAGCGGATGTAGCCTGTATTTTTGTTTACCATATACGAAGCGTCAATGCTTGATATAGGTATTTTATCGCGAATTATTCGGAACTCTGTGAGACCTTCCACACCTTTGCGTAATATCTTTACAACAGCTGTTGTACCTTTCTTTCCTCTTAGTTTAGAAATGATATCAGTGTTTGTCAACTTTTGGCCTGCAATCAAGGTGTCGTTTACGTATATAATTTTGTCACCTGGCATAATTCCAACCTTTTGTGAAGGTCCTCCTGAAATTACTTCCATTATATAAACAGTGTCGGTAAGCATATTAAAAGAGATACCAATTCCATCAAAGTTTCCTTGCAGGGGCTCGTTCATTTGCTGCACTTCCTCTTTGTTAAGATAGGAAGAATGGGGGTCAAGCTCTTTGAGCATATTGCGTATGGCTGATTCTGTAATCTCCTGTGTGTTCACATCGTCAACATACAATTCATTAATTAACCGTATTGTACGGTCTAACTTAATAGCATCAGTGCCAAGTCTTAGTTGAGAATGTGCCGAGATGAAAACAAAAAGTAAGAGAATGATTGCGTATAGTCTATTTTGCATTTTGATAATTTTAAAGTAGATGAAAAGAGGAATTAAAGGTTGTGGGTTCTAATTTTTTAATATTAAATCTTTAATCCTAATGGTATAAATTTACTCACATTGTGCCCGTATTTTATTAATTCTCGAACTAGCGTAGAGCTTATGTGAGTAAGAGATGGTTCAGTAAACAGTACAAACGTTTCAATTTCCGAAATTGTTCTATTCATGTCTGCTATAGATTTTTCGTATTCAAAATCATTTACAGATCTTATCCCTCTTAAGATATAGTTCGCACCAATTTTCTTTGCGAAGTCCACAGTAAGCGTGTTATAACTTTCGACTCTCACATGTGGGTTGTTTGCATATAAATCACGAATCATTTCTATTCTTTTATCTAATGAAAAATAAGATTTCTTAGATTCATTTACTCCAATAGCAATCACAATCTCATCCATTATGGTTAGACCGCGTTTCAGTAACGATTCGTGCCCTATAGTAAATGGGTCAAAAGTCCCAGGGAATAATGCTATACGTTTATTGTCTTGTTTAATTTCTTTAGAAAAAGATTCTAAACTTTCAGAGTTGTGACTTTTTTGTTGCATAAGAAATAGAATGTTTTCTGATACTTATTTGATAAAGGGCAGTATCAATATTAAAAAGATGTTCTGTCAGGAGAGATTAAAAAAATAACATCTTCTAACAGAACAATGAGTGAGTCAATATTTAAGAGTCTTGATCAATAAGAACTAAATTGTCAATGATAAAGTTTTGGCGTTCCATCGTATTCTTACCCATATAAAACTCAAGAAGCTCTTTTAATAAATCGTCTTTACGCATAGTCACTTTATCCAACTTAATATCTTTGCCAATAAAATGCACAAACTCATCGGGCGAAATTTCTCCTAATCCTTTAAATCGAGTAATCTCGGGGTTTGGGCCTAGTTCTTTTATAGCAACAACTCGCTCTTCGTCGTTATAACAATACATTGTTTTCTTCTTGTTCCTCACTCTAAAAAGAGGTGTTTGAAGAATGAAAACATGGTTCTTTTTTACTAGATCGGGGAAGAACTGTAAAAAGAAAGTAAGCAGTAATAAACGAATATGCATACCGTCTGTGTCCGCATCAGTGGCTATAATTACTTTATTATAGCGTAGCCCATCCATGCCATCTTCAATGTTGAGTGCGGCTTGTAGGAGGTTGAACTCTTCATTTTCGTAAACAACCTTCTTTGTGAGTCCAAAGCAGTTTAGTGGTTTACCTCGTAAACTAAAAACAGCTTGAAGATTTGGATCTCGACTCTTCGTTATTGATCCGCTTGCAGAATCTCCCTCCGTGATAAATATTGAGGTCTCATCTAGGTTATCACCTTTGCTATCGTTGTAGTGTCTACGGCAGTCACGTAGCTTCTTATTGTGCAAATTGGCTTTCTTAGCTCGTTCGCGTGCAAGTTTAGTAACACCCGCAATAGCTTTTCTTTCTTTCTCGGAGTCTAAGATTTTCTTTTGTAAAATATCTGCAGTTTGCGTATTCTTATGTAAGAAGTTATCTAACTCTTTTTTTAGAAAGTCACCTATAAATTTGCTTATTGTCACCCCATCTGGGGATATTTCTTTTGAACCTAACTTTGTTTTTGTTTGTGATTCAAATACAGGCTCTTCAACTTTTATACTTATTGCAGCTACCATACCACTGCGAATATCAGCAAACTCGAAGTTTTTATTGTAAAACTCTCTCATTACCCGAGCTACTGCCTCTCTGAATGTGGTTAAATGTGTTCCACCTTGTGTTGTGTGCTGCCCGTTTACGAAAGAGTAATACTCCTCGCCATATTGGTTGGTGTGCGTTATTGCAACTTCAATGTCAGCTCCGTGCAGGTGAATAATAGGGTATAGAATCTCATCAGTTAAATTTTCGTTGAGTAAATCTACTAATCCATTTTTAGAGAAGAATTTCTTATCATTGAATGTGATAGTTAGGCCTGTATTTAGGAATACGTAGTTCTTTAGTAGAGGCTCAATGTGTTCTTCTCTGTATTTGTATTCTCCGAAAATTGTTTCATCGGGAATGAATTCTACTAGTGTTCCATTACTCTGTGTTGAAGCTTCCAATCCAGACTCGTCTATAGTAAGGCCTTGCTCAAAAATAACATTTTTAGCTTTACTCTCTCTATAACTTTCAATGAAGAAGTTAGATGACAATGCATTGACTGCTTTAATACCAACACCATTTAACCCTACGGATTTTTTAAAAGCTTTTGAGTCGTATTTTGCACCCGTATTCATTTTAGATGCTACGTCTTTCACTTTACCTAAAGGAACTCCACGACCGTAATCACGAACTGATACTTTCTGACCTTCAATCTTCACATCAATCACTTTACCATAGCCCATCATGTGTTCGTCGATGGAGTTGTCTAAAACTTCTTTTAGAAGTACATAAACACCATCATCAGACGATGTTCCATCTCCTAACTTACCGATATACATACCTGGACGGCGGCGGATATGTTCCTGCCAGTCTAAAGTTACAATGTTTTCCTCCTGGTAATTTCCTTTTTGAATCTCTACTGTTTTATTTTCTATATTGTTCACGTTCTGTTTGTTATTAAATCTACTTTGTACGCTAAAGCTCTTTGATATAAGCCCTGCGTTTTTTGTGCTGTTCAACATCTAATCCGTCCCACATAGACTGAACTCGGTTGTTTAGCTCTAGTTCTGGATTACTTTCAGCTAGTTCAAAACCAAGCCTATTTGCAGATTGAGTAAAATCATTGAAGATTAAAGCATTTACACCCTTTCCTTGATATTCGGGGTCAACTCCAATCAACAATAAATCTAGAATTTTATTGTTATCACTCTTTAGTGCACGATAAAGATGAAACCAACCAGCTGGTAAAAATTTCCCTTTTGCTTTTTGCAGTGCGGTAGCTAAGCTAGGGAGGCCTATTCCAAATCCCACAAGTTTATGGTCTTCTTGCCTCAATATAACGGTGAAGAATTCTAACCTAAGCAATGGGATATACATATTTATGTAATACTCTATCTGTTTGTCGCTGAGCTCAACATATCCGTAAAGGTTTTTGTAAGCTCTGTTTAAAAGTCTAAATACTCCATCGGCATATTCACGAGCTTCTTTTTTGTCACTAAATTTTTTCACAATCAGACCAAACCGCTTTTGCACTATTTTGCCAACACGATCAAATCTTTCAGGAATTTCTTTTGGGATTTGGATTAGATATTCATTCCAATCCTGATCTTTGATATACCCCATACCCTCTATGTGTGTTTTGTAATAAGGATAGCTGTAGCTAGTCAACATTGTAGAAATATGATTATATCCTTCTATAAGCAGTCCTTCATGGTCAAGGTCTGTAAATCCCATAGGTCCGTGAATGTGTGTCATCCCTTTGTGCCTTGCCCAACTCTCAGCTGTGCCAAATAACTTCTTTGCCACTTCTTCATCATCAATAAAATCTACGAAACTAAATCGCGCATATTTTTGTTCCCATATTTCATTAGCTTTATGATTTATGATAGCGGCAATACGTCCTACTATTTGACCATTTTTATAAGCTAAAAAATACTCAGCTTCACAATGGTCAAAAGCGGGATTTTTGTCTCTGTTTAATGTTGCTAGCTCATCGTAAATTAAAGGGGGAACGTATTGCTCACAACCCTTATATAGATTTATATTGAAATAAACAAACTTCTTTAATAGAGCTTTATCACGGACTTTCCTTATTGTTATTGACATGTGTTCTAAATTTCTTGATAATTCTATTTAATCTTATTCTGTGTATGCTTAGCAAAGATACACTATTTTTTTCTAATGGATAAAGAAAATGCATTTCTTAGTTGAAACCACTCTATTACCAAAAAACAAAGCCGAATTTACTATTTAGTAAAAATCGGCTTTGTTATTTATATCTTTTTCTAAGTGAAATGAAAGTGTCATTTCATTTCATTTCCGTCTTTCAGGTCTATTTCGTTTCCTTTTGTGTCGTAAAACTCATATTGCAAAAAACCGAAGTCTTGATTGGGTATTATTTTTAACCCAGGAGTATTATATTTTTTACGCCATTTTCGTTTCAACGAAAACAGACCTTGCTGTATAAATGCTGC
>CAYTJC010000069.1:0-8226 GCA_964437875.1 uncultured Dysgonomonadaceae bacterium | reverse complement strand
CTCTACTGCAGCACGTTGCGAAGGATTTAAATTATCTAATAGCTTTTCCATTAAAACGGATAGTTTTTATTTTTTGTAAGTGAGGTGCAAAAATACTCATTTAATGTGGGAAATGAAAAAACTGCATCCATAATGAATTCTATTTAATTATTTTACTCCTTTCAAATGATTGTCTAACTATTAAGTGATTAAAACAGATGATAGAGCTTTTGCACGCAATATACCGTATAAAAACTTCTAACAACTCAAAGAGCAAACTTTACTCTCTCTTCCTAAATCTAATCTCCTGTTTTTAACCTATAAAACGTTTTCAAACTTATCTAATTTGCTAACTTTGTAGCCATAAAACTGGAGTTTTGATAAATAGACTACTTTCTCATTAGTAATTGCTGTCAAAAAAAACCCGTGAAATAGAATTCCATAAATATTAAAATCTTTAAGATGACAAAAACAAGTGTTAAAAAAGGGGCTCTCATAGCGCTCCTTGCAATTGCTTTAGCAGTGATTGCTATTGTTATTATTCGCAATCAAAGCGATGTAGGTGATGATGCACCAACAGATCCAAATGCGGTACAGATTGTTGATGCGGAAAAACTCAACTCAACTACTGTTGAGGTACTGTTTTCGAATGACCATAAAATGCTAATAGATTTCTATGGCAACAATATTTTTAGAATGTTTCAGGACACTGTAGATGAAGGATTCAAAGATCCTCAGGCCAAACCCGAAGCTCAAATATTATTAGATAACCCTAGGAAATCTGTAGATAAATTAAAAGTAAGCAACCGACGCAACAAGATTACCTTAAAAACTAAAGCAGTTGAACTTGTTTTTGATAAAAACTCTACAAATTTCACTGTCAAAGATTTAAAAACTAAGAAAACAGTAATTCAGTCTATTGCACCTATTGCATTTGAAAAAGACATGGTTACTATTACTCTGAGCGAGCAACCCGATGAATATTTTTATGGAGGTGGTGTACAAAACGGTCGCTTCTCACACAAAGGAAAAGCAATTGCCATTGAAAATCAAAACAGTTGGAATGACGGAGGCGTTGCTTCGCCCACTCCTTTCTATTGGTCCACCAACGGGTATGGTTTTATGTGGTACACTTTCAAAAAAGGAGTGTATGACTTTGGTTTGAAAGAAGAAAATACCGTAAAGCTATCACACGAGCAAGGTTACTTAGATGTGTTTTTTATGGTGAGTGATGGTATTGTTCCCATATTAAATGACTTCTACCAATTGACAGGTGAACCCGTGTTTATTCCTAAATTTGGTTTCTACGAAGGACACTTAAATGCATACAACCGCGACTATTGGGTGGAAGACCCAAAAGGCACGTTGTTTGAAGATGGCAAACACTATAAAGAGAGTCAGAAAGACAACGGTGGTGTGAAAGAATCGCTGAATGGCGAAAAAGACAACTATCAGTTTTCTGCTCGTGCAGTAATTGATCGTTACAACGAGCACGATATGCCCTTGGGTTGGATTTTACCCAACGATGGGTATGGTGCAGGTTATGGCCAAGAATCTACACTGGATGGAAATATCCAAAACTTGAAAGAATTTGGCGACTATGCCCGTGAAAAAGGAGTTGAGATAGGATTGTGGACACAATCAGACTTGCACCCCATTGATAGCATTGAGCCTCTTTTACAAAGAGACATTGTGAAAGAAGTAGGCGTATCGGGTGTGCGTGTTCTCAAAACAGATGTGGCTTGGGTAGGAGCAGGATACTCCTTTGGTTTGAATGGCGTGCAAGATGCTGCTCAAATTATGAAAGAACATGGCGATAATGCAAGACCTTTTATCATCTCTCTAGATGGTTGGGCCGGCACACAGCACTATGCTACTATCTGGTCGGGCGACCAAACAGGTGGTACATGGGAGTATATTCGTTTTCATATCCCTACTTATATAGGTTCAGGACTTTCGGGCCAACCCAATATCACTTCAGACATGGACGGTATCTTTGGAGGAAAGAACCTCAGCGTGAATGTGCGCGACTATCAGTGGAAAACTTTCACACCCATGCAGTTGAATATGGACGGATGGGGAAGCAATCCAAAGTATCCGCAAGCACTGGGCGATACAGCAAGCTCTATCAATAGAACTTACTTGAAGTTGAAAGCAGAGCTAATGCCTTATGCTTATACTATTGCTCACGAAGCAGTAAATGGTTTGCCAATGGTGCGTGCCATGTTTTTAGAAGAAGCCAACCCATTCACTTTGGGCAAGCAAACACAGTATCAGTTTATGTATGGACCAAGCTTCTTGGTGGCTCCTATCTATCAAGAAACCAATGCCGATGCAGCTGGCAATGATATTCGCGACCATATTTATCTGCCCGAAGGAAGCTGGGTGGATTATTTCTCCGGACAAGTGTATGAAGGTGGCAGAGTAATCAACAACATTGATTATCCACTCTGGAAACTACCTGTGTTTGTGAAAAGAGGAGCCATTATCCCAATGTCTAATCCACACAACAATCCTAGCGAAATCAATCAGAATTTAAGAATCTACGAAGTGTATCCATTTGGCAAAACTTCATTTACGGAATACAACGATGATGGTACCACCATGAACTATCTTGAAGATAAAGCTGTGAAAACACTTGTTGAGTCGGTTGAAAGACGTGGCAATGCAATCATCACAGTAAATGCTACCAAAGGCAACTTCAATGGTTTCGAGAAAGAGAAGGTAACAGAATTCAAAGTGAACCTCACTAAGAAACCTAAAGGGGTTACAGTTAAAGTTGGCGGTAAAAAAGTTGATCTAAAGGAGGCTACATCTCTTCAAGATTTTGAGAGTAGCGAGAATGTATATTTCTATAACGAAGCTCCCAACCTGAATAAATTTGCTACCAAAGGAAGTGAGTTCGAGAAAGTGAAAATCATCAAAAATCCACAGCTCTTAGTGAGAGTAGCTAGAACGGATGTAACTAAAAATCCAGTTTCATTACAGGTACAAGGATTTGAATTTAATCCGGCGAGTGAGTTGTTGCAAACAACTGGCTCTTTGTCTTCCATTACAAACTTTGATGTATTAACTGAGAACTCTTCAGCATATACCCTTATGCCCAGTTGGGATAAGCTTCCCAATGCCGACTATTACGAGATTGAGTTGGAAGGATTGGTTTATTCAACCATAAAGAACAATGAGTTGCTTTTCGAGAACTTATCTCCAGAAACAGACTACACCTTCAAAGTAAGAGCCGTGAATAAGAGTGGAAATTCTTCATGGACAGAGCTTGTGGCTCAAACCAAATCAGATCCATTGGAGTTTGCTATAAGAGGTATCACTGCAGAATCTACTAAGGATATGCAAGGTGGTCAGGGTCTGAACAGGCTCTTCGATTTCGACGAAGGAAATGTGATGCACTCTAAATACGGTGCCGATGCTATTCCTTTCGAAATGATTATCGATTTAAAATCAGTGAGTCAAATAGACAAATTAATTTACTTACCACGCATCAGCGGCACAAACGGAATGATACAAGAGGGTAACATATATTACAGTGCAGACAAAGAAAACTGGACAGATGCAGGTGCCTTTGAGTGGAAAACTAACAACGAAAGCAAAACCTTTATCTTGGAAGATCAACCAACAGTGAGATACATAAAACTAACAGCCGATAAAGCTGTGGGTAACTTTGTGTCAGGAAGAGAGTTGTACATATTCAAAGTTCCTGGTACTGAGAGCTACTTGCCAGGCGACATCAACAACGATGGCGTGATTGATAGCAACGACCTCACATCGTATATGAACTATACTGGTTTGAGAATGGGCGATGGCGACTTTGAAGGTTATGTAAGTAAGGGCGATGTAAACAAAAACGACCTTATTGATGCTTATGACATTTCCAATGTTGCAACACAACTTGAAGGTGGTGTAAGCAAGGCCAAGATTGATAAAGTGGAAGGTAAGCTAACTATGACTGCTTCCAAAACTAACTACAGTGAAGGCGAAACAGTTACAGTTACTATCAAAGGTAGTAACCTTAAATCTGTAAATGCCTTGAGTTTTGCGTTGCCTTACAACAGCAATGACCTTGACTATGTGGGTGTGAAGAACCTGAACACAAAGAAAATGCAGAACTTCACCAACGACCGCTTGCATACAGGTGGCGACAAAGTGTTGTATCCTACTTTTGTAAATGTGGGCAATGAGGCTGCCGTAGAAGGCAACGAAACACTTTTTGTAATTGAGTTTAAAGCAAAACGTGCCGGTCAGTTCAACCTTGAGCTACAACATGGCATGTTGGTAGATAAGAATTTAAATTGGGTTGAGTTCTAATCTGATTTAAAGGTATATATTAAAAAAAAGAGGGTGATTTGATAATCATCCTCTTTTTTTTGGTTTTGTTCTTTTTGTATAGAAGCTTTACGTTAGCGTTTTGTTGGTTATATTACAGACATTAATCTATCGTTCGTTTTTAAGTAGTGTGTTTTTAGAATGATGGTGGTTATTAGACAGAGATGAGATAAGTATCATATAACTCTATTAAATTTGTTTTAATTCAAAAGCATATTCGTAACTAATCAAGCTTTTTTTCTTTTGATTTCTCTTCCAAGCTTCTTCCAAATGGCTTGCCTCTATAATGTCTTTAGTGCTAGTGTCTTTAAATACTGTTGATACTTTCTCTAATACTGTTAGCTCTTCTTCAGAAAATAGATTAGCGTTAAATGGTCTTTCTTTTTTCGCTTTAAATTGATATCCATTATACCCTTGTGGAAATAGCGTATCAATAATATCCACCTCATTATTGTTTACCAAAAGTTCAAAAATACTTTGAAAGTTATGAGGAATTGGTCCCATATCTATAGCTTTATACCTTACTCCACTTATGGAAAAACAGCTTTGCTTAAACATCAAAAAGTCTGCATAGAATAACAATTTGTTCATTTTGGTTTTAAACGGTTGAGTTCTTTCAGCAAAATAAACTACCATTTCTGTAAGTTTTTCAAAATTAGGATTTCTATAACCAGAATAAATGTTCGCTAAATGACTTCCTAGTAAATAATTCTTTAAATTAGAATTGAAGATATTTTTCTTTTTCTCTTCAATTAATAATTTCCCTTTATGAATGAGCTTTTCTTTTGTTTTCTCATCCAATAAGTCGCATAGCTCTACCATATCAATAAACTTCTTTGGATCATCTATCATTTGTATCAATCTAGCATTCGAAACACTTGGCATTTCTCCTGACTCATATCTGCCATAACTGTTCACTCCAAATCCTAATATTTCACCCATTTTAGTTGCAGATAAACCATACTTTTTGCGAATTTTTTTTATTTCTTCAGGAAATGGAATATTGAATTTATCTCGATACTGATTATAAATTTGATTTATATTTAAATCATCTAATGGTGTGATGGTAAATTGTTCACCACTATCCACGCATTTATAATAATGAAAAACAATTTCAAATGTTTCCTTTCTGAAATCCATTGATCTCCTTTCTTTGGATAAAATCATCTCTTTACCTGTAATTGGACTTTTCATATTGTTTTATTTTAATGGATAGTTCATGTCATGTTGTGAAAGATGGAAAGAGATGCATATTACACTGCTGCTCATTTCGCCCATTGTGATTTTGATATATACTTCTCTTTTCTTCACAGTCTTACCAAATACCCACATATCAGCACCTCCGTAGAGTTTTTCTTCAAGTGGTCCCTCGCTGCAATCTTTAGGCTCAAGTTTTTCTAGAATCTTTTTTCTATCGATAGGTCGGAGTTCTAACACTGTCATCGTATGTGTGTTTTTACCTCTCTCATCCCGAAAGAACACATCCCAAAAATTCATTTTCTCTTTGAAGTCTTTTAAAAAAGATGCAACTTCTGTCTTTTCACTCA
This sequence comes from uncultured Dysgonomonadaceae bacterium, assembly GCA_964437875.1. Classification (GTDB taxonomy): domain Bacteria; phylum Bacteroidota; class Bacteroidia; order Bacteroidales; family Dysgonomonadaceae; genus UBA2632. Next base: position 2,362 of record CAYTJC010000069.1, on the reverse strand, counting down.
TATGTTTCCTTGATTATACAAAAGTAGTAATTATTTTGCATTATGCAACTAAAAGGTTTTATATATTTGACTATATGGAATATAACGCACTTTAAAGTGTTTTCCTCTCTATCCTTACTCCTTCAAGTGTTCTTTCAATTCTTCTTTCAGTATATAAAAATGCTTCAACTTGTTGGCTAGTGCATGTTCTTCCGACATCCTCTCTTTCATTATCGCTGGAGAATCAAAATCACTTGCGATTACTTCAAAAGATATCTTATCTCCTTCTTTCAAATCGTAATTGTTGTACCAAGTAGCATATTGTACAGTGTCAGACAACAATCCACCTATCGACATATTCAACTCTTCAGTATCTTCACCTTGTCGCCTAATACTAGCAAGATTACAACTCACCACAGCGTTCTCTTCTTCAAATCCTGCTCTGCAAACTAACTCTTCGTTTAGAAGAACTTTAAATCCGTATGTTTTTTTCATAGCTCGACAGATGTATTGCTTGCTTCATAAACAACATTCCTTTCTTCTCTCTTATATTTTTCAAATCTTAACAAAAGCTTTTCTAATGCTTCTCTTACATCTGACATGTTAGCATCAACATCAAATTTTTGATATATAAGTCTATTGTCAGAGTTTATTTCATACTCTTCAAATGGGCTAGCTAAAAAAGAATTCTCTTTACACATTGTATTTATAAAATACATTGTTGAGTAACTGTTTCTGCCAAATATCTCAATAGTCCACCCATCAGGTCTAATATATGTATCAATAGAAATGGCATACTTTTCATAAATTATATAGTCATGCACTAAGCAGAAATTAGAATATATCCATTGGCTATTTACCGAAGGAGCAAATTCATTTATAGGTAATGTATCTTTTAATTGGAACACTCTTTTATTCAGTTGTTCTTTGTAATGATTAAAGCTGTTGGTTAATTCTTGTATTGCTTTTGTATTGTTTTTGAAGAAGGTCCAAAGTCTTTTATTTTCCATTGTTCGAGGTGTTAAGTTTTCCATTGTTTTCATGAAATCTGTCAAGTAGCTTGTATATTTATTGTTTGAAATATCTATATATTGACCAATCGCTAGTTTTATATTATGAAATAATTCTTCATACGTTATGTTTGAGAAATTATTTGTTTTCGCTTTATTGATATCTTCTTGTGAACTTAGTTCATTAAGGGATAAAATTATGCAAACTGGTTTTTTAGATCTAGTACAAAGCGATTTGACTGTCTCTTCATAATCGTTTAAGTCGTTATGTAGATGATGAAATATTTTATTCTCAATCCCAACAACATAGTTTTCAGTTATAATAATTAAATCAAGTCTATTTCCTTTTAAGGTTGGGTATTCTCTCAAAATATCAATAGTTTCAATATCAGTCTCAAATTTAAAGTCTTTTTCTAAAAGCTGAAGCATGGAATTAAGCATTAAATCTTTTAATCCATGCTCGTTTGTCGGGTTGAGGAAAAACTGTAAAATATTACTGCATACATTTTCATAATGTGGATAACCACATATTTCCATAAACGTTCTTGATTGCTTATGTTGAGGTATCGATTTAAAATCGATTATGATTTTTAAATAGTCCGTTAGTTTCTCTTCGTCCATAAAACTTATGAGTGTATAGTTAATATTTCAGCTCTTTATTGCAATAAGGTTTATAAATTGACGGTTTGTTTAGCACCATCATACCACCCCCTTCCCCCCATACCCTTGAAACCCAATAAAGGTGTCACAGATAGTAAAGATATCTCCCAATGCTTTTTTGCATCCTACCACCTTATGCACAAAGATACTCATTTAACAATACATCACATACAATAAACAAATATTTAGGTCAACTCTTGCATATGCGAATATATTCACGTATGCAAGAGTTTTACCCTGTTTTCTTGTATTATATTAAGAGATATTAGCAGATATATTTTGTCAGTCTAATTAATAGTCGTACTTTTGCGGAACGGTAGGACGGTTTTCTCCCGAAAAGTGCCTATTGATAAAGCTAAAAGTAGAGACTTAAGTAAAACAATTTGAGAGTATTAGCTGTTTATAGCTATACTGATTAATAGCCGAGCAATAACTAAGCATTCACTAGGGTAGAGTTCTTCACAGCCGCAAAGAACAGAGTAGGGGGAGACTCACCACTTACAAAAAAAGGAAAAAAGGTTTCACACAAGTATACGATATTGTGAATCGGGCATAAAAAAACCCCGATCACAGGAGAATCGGGGGTTTATAACGATTAATTTAAATTCGACCCTAAATTAATCATTTCGCACAGAATCAGAATCAGCCCTCTTTATTGAAAGCTGGCAGTTGCATTTGTTTAATTGACGATGCAGCTGTCTTTTTTTCGTCTA
>CAYTJC010000068.1:6307-8241 GCA_964437875.1 uncultured Dysgonomonadaceae bacterium | reverse complement strand
TGAAATCAATATCCTGGAAATACTTTATTTTTTCGCAATATTGAAATCAATATCGAGAAATTATTTTATTTTTTCGCAATATTGAAATCAATATCAGGAAATTACTTTATTTTTTTGCAATATTGAAATCAATATCGGGAAAATACTTTATTTTTTCGCAATATTGAAATCAATATCGGGCAAACACGTTGTGTTTTTGCAATATTGAAATGCATATTGCGATGGTTTTGTCATACAAAAGCTCTAAAACAATTGCAATGCCCATTTTGTCATTGCACAAAAACACCAAAATAAAAATTATAATCCTTTTGTAAATGCGCTAAACGAGGTAGGGAAACTTTTATTAATAATATCATATTCTACAACACACATAGACTCCATTTTGTGAATAAACGCATTTGAAACTTAGCAGGCTGACATATTTTAGCTACTGGTATTGCCTAGGGTAATAGAGAACTCATGATATTTCTCCAATTTCCTCAGAACATACCTTTATACTATTCCGATGGAAAACTCCCGACTAAGGTTGCATTATAAGTATAAGTGTCTGAAATTAATACCTACAAAGTAATCAATGGTTAGATTTTTATTATAATTGCAGTGTTGCCTTCTAACATCAACTTTAACCTCTCTCAATTTCATTTTCCTTTTTCCATATAAAAATAGTATCTTTGCATCTTATATTTTCAAGAATAAATGGCAATAATAGTAGGTATAGAATCTTCGTGCGACGATACTTCTGCAGCAGTAATTCGCGATGGTGTGATTTGCTCCAATGTGGTGGCAGGCCAGCTGGTGCATGAGCAGTATGGAGGGGTTGTGCCCGAATTGGCTTCGCGTGCACATCAGCAAAACATAATTCCTGTGGTGCATCAAGCATTGAAGAGGGCAGGCATAACGAAGGAAGAGGTATCTGCAATTGCATTTACCAGAGGTCCTGGATTGTTGGGCTCGTTATTGGTGGGTACATCGTTTGCCAAAGGATTTTCAACTGCAATGGATATCCCTCTCATTGATGTGAATCATTTGCAGGCACATGTATTGGCACATTTCATTAAAGAAAATGAAGACGATACATCGCAACCCAAATTTCCTTTTCTTTGCTTGTTGGTTTCGGGAGGGAACTCTCAAATAATTCGTGTGGATTCTTACAGCAAAATGGAAATTATTGGTCAAACCATAGACGATGCTGCTGGTGAGGCTTTTGATAAATGTGCAAAAGTAATGGGGTTGCCTTATCCAGGTGGACCTGTTGTAGATAAATTGGCCAAGTTGGGCGATGCTGATAAATTTAAATTCAACAAACCCCGTATTGCCAACTACGACTATAGTTTCAGTGGATTGAAGACATCGTTTCTCTATTACTTGAGAGACGAAATGAAAAAGGATGCTGATTTTATAGAAAAAAACAAAGAGGACTTATGTGCATCGCTACAAAAAACAATTGTAGATATACTGATGGACAAATTGCGCTTGGCAGTAAAAGATACCAACATCACTGAAATAGCTTTAGCTGGTGGTGTGTCTGCCAACTCTGGGTTGAGGAATGCTTTTGAGGTTCATGCCAAAAAATATGGATGGGCCATTTACATTCCCAAATTTGAATATACAACCGATAATGCTGCCATGGTAGCCATTACGGGATATTATAAATATTTAGAAAAAGATTTTTGTGACAAAAGCGTTGTTCCATACCCGAGAACATCCATTTAGAAATGTAGCTTGTCACAAAAATAAAAATATAACGACAAAATAAAAAACTGAAGACAGATGAATAAGGTAGAACATACAGCTAAAGAGGAGAACAAGAAGAGTCTCAACTTTATTGAGGCCATTGTAGAAAAAGATTTGAAAGAAGGCAAGAATGATGGAAGGGTGCAAACTCGTTTTCCACCTGAGCCCAATGGCTACCTCCACATTGGTCACGCCAAAGC
>CAYTJC010000068.1:0-6235 GCA_964437875.1 uncultured Dysgonomonadaceae bacterium | reverse complement strand
TTCACTGGTTGGGCTTTGAGTGGGGCGAAATTTTTCATGCTTCAGACTATTTTCAACAATTGTGGGACTTTGCCGTGAAGCTAATTAAAGAAGGCAAAGCATATATAGATGAGCAAAGTGCTGAAGAGATTGCCAAGCAAAAAGGAACTACCACAAAGGCTGGAACTCATAGTCCATACCGCGACAGGCCTATTGAGGAGAGTCTTGAACTATTTGAAAAGATGAATAGTGGAGATTTACCCGAAGGTGCTATGGTGTTGCGCGCCAAAATAGATATGGCTGCATCTAATATGCATCTACGCGATCCATTGATTTATCGCATCATTCATACTCCACATCACATGACAGGCACTACTTGGAAAGCATACCCTATGTATGACTTTGCTCACGGGCAATGTGACTATTTTGAAGGGGTAACACATTCAATATGCACCTTGGAGTTTGACGTGCATCGTCCTCTCTACGATTGGTTTATAGAAGAGTTGGCAGATAGTGATTACCGTCCAAATCAATACGAATTTAACCGTCTGAACCTTACTTACACCATGATGAGTAAGCGCAGACTGTTGGAGTTGGTACAAGAAAAATTGGTTTCTGGATGGGACGACCCACGAATGCCTACTTTAGTTGGATTGAAACGCAGAGGATATACCCCTACAGCAATTCGTAATTTTGTGGATAGAATTGGTTACACCAAATATGATGGGATGATAGATTTGGCTTTGCTAGAACATAGCATTCGCGAAGATTTGAATGCCAAAGCACATCGTGTGTCGGGAGTATTAGACCCCATAAAACTCATCATTACCAATTATCCAGAGGGTAAAACGGAAATGATGGAGACCATCAACAACCCCGAAGATGAAAGCATGGGTAGCCGCGAAGTTGCATTTACCAAAGAGCTATACATAGAGCGTGACGATTTTATGGAAGATGCTCCAAGAAAATATTTCCGCTTGACTCCAGGTAAAGAAACTCGTTTGAAAAGTGCTTACATTGTGAAGTGTACGGGATGCAAGAAAGACAATGAGGGAAATGTAGTGGAAGTGTATGCTGAATATGACCCCCAAACTCGCAGTGGCATGCCCGAATCTAGCCGGAAAGTAAAAGGTACTATTCACTGGATTTCTGTTCCACACAGTGTGAATACCGAAGTGCGTTTGTATGACAGATTGTTTACTGTGGAAGATCCAGCAAATGCGAAGGATAAGAATTTTAAAGACTTAATTAACCCAGACTCATTGAAGATTTTGGATAATTGTAAGGTGGAGGCTTATTTAGCAGATGCCCAACCTGGCGATAGCTTCCAGTTTCAACGTATTGGATACTTTAATGTAGATATTGACTCAACTTCTGATAAGTTAGTATTTAACAGAACTGTTCCTCTGCGTGACTCTTGGGCGAAAAAGAAATAGTGCAATGCACACAGACAAATAATCATAAGACTGTATTATAATAAATGGATGACCATAACGATTTAGATATCAAAATATTGATTGAGAAGTATGAGCAAATGCGTTATATGGGTAAAAGTATGTACTTAGACCCAGACGAATTTGCTATGCTTGCTGACTACTACAATGACTTTGGAGATATTTCTGAGGCCGAATATATTATTGAAATTGCACTACAAATGCATCCAGGTAGCACGCAGCTCATGATTATTAAAGCAAAAATACTTGTTGTTTCTGAAAAATATCAAGAGGCATATGATTACTTGTCTATCATTGGCGAAGACGATGGTGATGTGGAGTATTTGTTAGTGAAAATAGAATGTTTGCTCCATTTAGACAAAGATGATGAGGCTGATAGCTTTCTGGATACTATTCTAGCAGGAGACGGTTTGGCTGAGGAAGAGTTATATACTTTTTTGAGCGAAGTTGGTTATTTATATAACGATGTGGATAGGTACAAAAAAGCAATTCTATTATTGGAGGTGGCTCTAAAGATAGATAATTCAGACAGTGAATTGCTGGTAGATTTATCTTATGGCTACGAGATGCTAAATGATTTTGAGAAAGCAATTGAAGTAAATAATTTGATTCTCGATGTAAATCCTTATTCTTTTGATGGTTGGGTCAATTTAGGCAAGTTGCACTCTATGATAAAAGAATATGACAAAGCCATTGAGGCTTTTGATTTTGCACTCACCATTAGTGACGATGAAGTAAACGTGCTGAAAATGAAAGCACTCACACTATATCTAAACGATAATGTGGCAGAGGCTGTTCGTATTTTCAGGGAATGTTTAGAAAACTCTCCTGAAGATGCAACTCTCTACGAATCTTTATTGGAGGGATATGAGGTGATGGAGCTTTACGACGAAATGCTAGACGTGATTGATCAAAAAGAAGAGCGGTTTGGTTCTAAAGGAGTTGTATTGCAACGTGCTCATGTTTATCTTATACAAGAGAGATATGAGGAAGCACAAGAGGTATTTGAAGAGATACCCGAAGAGGATAAAAATAACTTCGATTACTATATTTTAGAAGGCGAGTTGGCAATATATAACGAGGACTTTGAAACTGCAGACATGGCGTATATGTTGGCCATGATGGACTCTGCGGATGATGAAATGGTGATTGATAAATTGGCAAATATCAACCTAGAACTAGAGAAGTATGAAAAAGCTGCGGAATACCTTGAGCAACTTCTACTACTCAACCCAGATTATCCCACAGCAAAAGCACGCTTGGCTTTTCTGCGTTTCGAAATTGGAGCAAAAGAGCCTTTTGACGAGATTATGAGCCAATTTACAGATAGTGAGTTAAGAGCCTTGCTCTCTTTGCTTAGCACGCAAGATATCGATTACTCTGAGTATGATAGAGAGAAAATGCTGATAAGACTAAATGAAGCAAGGGAGAAAAGGGTGCTGTTCAAAAACATTAAATACTAAAATCTTACACATTCACTTAATAAGCATAACTTTTAATAGTTCAAACAAGAAAAGAGATCAGGGCTTCTATTTTGATCCAAATTTTATTTTTACAATATGAAAAAACTAATAATTTTGGCTTTGTCTCTATTTCTGACAACAGCTATTTTTGCTCAAACTGTAGATACTCAAGAAGTGGTTTTTGAAGAAAAAACTGAACAGACTTTACTGCAAAAAATAGAAGAGTGGTATAGCCAAAATATGAACTATGCTACAATAACTGTTTTGATGACGATTGAGAGTTCTTTTATTCCTTTCCCATCAGAAATTGTTGTTCCACCTGCTGCTTATATTGCCAGCCAACCTGATAGCAATATGAATATCTATTTTGTTGTGCTTTTTGCTACAATAGGAGCTGTGATAGGTGCATTGATTAACTATTTTCTGGCAATTTATTTAGGACGACCCATAGTATATAAATTTGCTGATAGCAAGCTAGGGCACATGCTACTATTAAGTAAAGATAAAATTGAAAATGCTGAAGTTTACTTCAATAAGCGGGGTAATATTTCTACTTTTGTAGGACGATTGATTCCTGGTATTCGCCAGTTGATATCAATACCAGCTGGACTTGCTCGTATGAATATTGCAAGTTTTTTGCTCTACACTTTTATTGGTGCTGGTATTTGGAATTCTATATTGGCATTTGTTGGCTATGTTGCCCATGGTCAGCAAGATTTAATCAATCAATATAGCCACGAGCTTTCTTATCTGTTTCTTGCTTTGATAGGAATTTTAATTGCTTATATGGTAATAAAGCAATTGGTGAAAAAGAAAAACAGGGTTAGATAAAATATTTTATAGAGGTTTAGATAAAAAGAACCCACTGCTCATACTTACTTATGAGTAGTGGGTTCCTTTTTTAATTGCTCTGATGGGCCACTTTCAACGCAAGAGTTGAAGGGATCACATGCAAAACTATGTGTTTTGATTATTTCATTTATTAAACACCGACATAACAGGCCGCTTCTACGAAGCTAAAGGTAATGATTTATAAAACGTACTACAGACAGTAAGACTTCTACGAAGCTGAAGCGTAAAACATCAGATAGACCATGAATAATGCAGTTTATTAAAATAAAACTTCAGAAGCAATAATGAACAACTATTCAAACATACTGCTTCTTTAGTGCATCGTAGATGCAACACTGTCTGTAGTAAACACGCAAACACACCGCCCCAAGCATCGTAGATGCGGCCTGTATAAACTGGTCAAACGAATACGGTATGTTGATAAAAAAACAGTTAAACACATACTTTTACTGGTGATCCAGTTGAAGCTCTATTGTTCTTCAAGATAAGGAGCGTTGGAGTATCCTTCCAAACCACTTTCAGTACGTACTAGCCACCAATCATTGTTTGTTTTTTCAACAAGAGTTAGTGTTTCTCCGTGATCTACTACTGCAATCACTAGTTCTTGTACTCCTGGTTTGTTGTGAATGTTTAGTTTTCCTTTTCGAGTAGCAACAATTAGTTGATCACTCTTTTTCTCTACAACAGGTTCTACATATACAGGTGGAGGTGGAACAACCTTTATGTTGTTTACCACAGAATCTACCCCTTCAACTGCCATTACCGATGACTCAATTTTACTTTTTGTAGCATTGTCTTCTACAGTTCCACTTAATGTGGCAACTTTGTCGGTAACGCTAATTCTTACATCTTTTGCACCCTGTATTGTTGCCGTAATTTGGGTAGCTGTCTCTTGAAGATCTGAATCCTTTACATTGTCACAAGCTAAAAAACTTGTACCTAGTAATAGCACAAGTGTTAGCATGGAGATAAATTTAATTTTTTTCATGAGTTTCATTGTTACAATAGTTTATAGGTGTATAGACTTATAATTAAAACACTTGTAAAACTTAAATGTTTAGAAATATTTACAATTATATGTATAGCTGTATCCATACATTTCTAAATATCAGTTGCAAATGCATGAGTGTATAATAGAGTAACAAAAAGAGCTGCTGGCAAATAGCCAACAGCTCTTTTATTAATTCTTCAATAGTGTTAATAACTAGTTCAAACTAACCTATATCAAACATCTTGTTCTTTTTAGACCATCATCCTCTTCCATTTAATGTATCCAAAAATAGGAATGATGGAATAGACAATAAAGAGAACTGCAGTTGTGTCAAGCCCTTTCCAAAAATAGAGAACTGTTGATACCACATTCACCACAATCCATAACAACCATTGCTCTATATACTTATGAGCCAACATCCACATGGCAAGTATGCTCAGTGTGGTGGTAAAGCTATCTCCATAAGGTACAGGACTATCCGTGAAGCGGATAAGCACAAAGGCAATAGCTGCAAATATTACAAGGAATATGGCTGTTAGTTTGCCCAAGTATTTACATGGAAGATGCGATATGATAACTTCGTCGGTTTGTTTAATTGATTTCGACCAAATGTACCATCCATAGATACTGGCAAAGAAATAGTAGATGTAGATGCCCATGTCTGCATAAAACTTACTTTGATAAAAGATAACTATATATACCAAGGGCATAACTACACCCACAGGCCACAACCATATATTGGCTTTATACTCTAAGTAGAGATATAGCAGACCAATTATGAGTCCTACAAACTCAAGTGGGTCTATTGCATTTATTAATTGTAAAATATCCATTGTTTGATTTAGCTAAATATAATTAAAACCTAAGAGTAACACGTCCCATAAAATTGCGAGTAGCTTGTGGAAATAACCCTTTATAAACCTTCTCGGTATCATCATTAAATTTATCTGTACTTATCCAAGCATTAGCAACATATTCTTTGTCGAACAGGTTATTGACTATAAACTGAAGGTCGATGCTTCCAACACTTGTCATGTTGAAGGTATATCCAGCAACAAAATTGCTCATAAAATAAGCGTCTATCGAGTGCTCGTCGTTAGATGTATTGTCGTAGTATTGTTTTCCAACATATTTTCCCATCAGGTTAAACGAAAGATTCTCTAGTGGAGTATAAGTTAAACTTCCCATTCCGACTAGGCTAGGAGAGAAAGAGATATCTGTTTCATCATAAAACTCCTCTTTCTGCATTAACTTTTCTCCATAACCTGGGGTATAATAGTCGTAGTATGCAGAATAGTCCTTAATTATATTCTTGCTAATTGTAGCATTTGCCGCAACAATGAATTTTGTCCAAATTGGAACTTGAACTTCTAACTCTATTCCTGTGCGATAGCTGTCTTTTGCATTTTCCATAATCTTATAACCCGAATCGCTCAGTTTTCCAGTTTGCACCATTTGGTTGTTGTAATCCATATAGTAGAAGTTGGCTGCAAGAT
>CAYTJC010000067.1:0-8365 GCA_964437875.1 uncultured Dysgonomonadaceae bacterium | reverse complement strand
GCATTCCTAATCCGATAAACCCAACGCGAACAGTTTCAATTTTAGGAGTCGTAAGGCCTAATACATCCTTTTGTCCTGAAGGTCTTGTAGGCACCTCCGTTTTTAATGGCTCGTAGTTTCCACTTTTGTTGTTCTCTCCTGATGCCATTGTGCATCCGGTAAACAAAACAGATAACATGAGCAGGTAAAATAACTTTTTCATTTTTTGTTTAGTTTGAAAGTTTAATTAATTGGTTGTATTTATAAAAACTAGCAAGCCGATTTAAAGATTATGATCTTAAAAAAGATATAATATACATTGTTATAACGTTTTCTTTATTTATCGAACTGCAATATATTGTGATGTAATATTTGCTTATAGCAAATGCTAAGTGCAAATATAAAGATTTTATATTTAGAGTAGTGTTAACGCTATGATAATTTGGTTAATTACTTCTCTTTCTTATGCATTTAACTAGCATATGTAGCTATAAAGGTATAATTACTTAGTGTAAAATGGAAAAATGTCAGAATCGGTGCGTATCGATTTTAATTTATCGTACATCGTTTTTGTCTTTTCTGGGTCAATGTCAGCCAAATTGTTTTTCTCCCCTAAATCATCGGCAAGGTTGTATAGTTCTACTTTTTCCTTTTCTTCTGTTTTAGCATTCAACACAACCATTTTCCAATCTCCTTCGCGTATAGCTAAACGGCCACCACCTTCATGAAATTCCCAATAGAGATATTCGTGTTCTTTTTGTTTGCCTTTGTTTAATAAGGTTGGGAGGAAAGAGATTCCATCTGTTTCAGTTTCAACTGGCAATTCTATGTTTGTTAAATCAGCAAATGTGGGCATGATATCCCAAAATGCACTAATATGGTCGGTTGTAGTTCCAGCTTGTACATGATTTGGATAACGAACTATCATTGGTACGCGAACGCCTCCTTCATATAAGTCTCTCTTCACGCCACGTAGTGGACCAGAGCTATTAAAGAATTTAGGATCAGCACCACCTTCTCTGTGAGGTCCATTGTCACTGGTAAACATTACAATTGTATTGTCATCGATACCCAAGTCTTTGAGTTCTTGTAGCACTTCACCCACATATTTATCGAGTTGAGAAACCATTGCTGCAAAAGAAGCACGAGGCTTTTCGCTATCATGGTATCCTCCTTGCGTGTAAGGGGTTTCTTCAAACATATCTTCATATATATGATAGATAGAGTCGTGAGGCAAGTTCAACTCGGCGTGTGGCAATGTGTATGTAAGCATTGCAAAGAAAGGTTGGTCTTTGTGATTACGAATGAATTGCAATCCCTCTTGATGAATCAACTCTTGCGAATAGGTTTTACGTCCTTCGTTCAGATTGTCTTCAAGAATAATCTTTTCATTATTTTTCCATAAATATTCTGGATAGTACGTGTGTGCTTGGCGTTGACAGTTATAACCATAGAACTCATCAAATCCCATTTTCTTAGGAACAGAAGGTGATTCAGGAAAACCCAAACCCCATTTTCCGAATATTCCTGTTGCGTACCCACTCTCTTGCATCATTTTACCAATAGTAAAAGTGTTTTCCACCATTGGCTGTTGACCTTCGGGTGCAATCTCTCTGTTGCCTCTAATTTGTGAGTGTCCTGTGTGCATTCCGGTCATAACTGACCCTCGCGAGGGTGCACTTACTGTGCTACCAGCATAATGCTGTGTAAACAGCATTCCTTCGCTCGCCATTTGTGTGAGGTGAGGTGTCTTGATGATTTCTTGACCGTAAGGTTCGATATCACCATAACCTAAGTCGTCTGCCAAAATATAGATTACATTTGGTTTAGTTGGTTGTTCTTCTTGTGCTGTGTTGCATGCATAAAAAGGTGCGCAACAAAGCATAAGACCAGCAATGTTTTGTTTATTCATTTTTTTGTTAAAAAGTTGATTGATGTATAGTTTCAATTATTATCTGTTTTCTCCAAATTCGTTTTGTTGTTTTTGAACTTCTTGTAGAGTATGTAGATTGTTTTCTCGTTTTACGTTTATTTTGTCATCAGAGATATTTAACGACGAACTTTTGTTTAATTTGATTCTATCTAGGGTTTTCTCGTCATAAATAAGTTCTACATCTGATGGTTGTGAGTAGAGTGTGTAAGTGGCATTTATTGGCATTTGCGAACTTTCCCACAATACACGTGCCTTTACTGTAATCTTTCCAGGATTTGTAGTTGCACGAATCATTGCTGGGGCTGTTCCCCATTGTACAGACATGGGGTTTGTGAATGTTTCAGCAGTATTGATAAGTTCTCCTTCACCTTCTACTTCAAATACAATTTTGTAGTTGTTCAATCGTTTCACTATACCATTTTTGTCGGTGATAGATGCTATAATGGTTACAAAATCTGAACCGTCTGCTATGAGTGGTCTGTTTTCATTGTCTAGTTCCAGCATTATTTGAGTTGGACGGCGTGCTGGCAATACTTTATGTTCGGTTACTTTTTCTCCATCAATGTATCCTTCAGCCAACAGGTATATATCGTTTTCTCTCTTTTCGCGCGATAGGCGTTTGTCTTCCCTAAAGTCATAAATGTCTTCAAATGTAATAACAGGGTAGGGGGTGCCTAATGTTGTTTTATCTCTCTTGTAAGTGTGAATTTTACCGTCTGAAGTATAGCGCAAGTGTACTTCGTCGCAATTTGAATACACTACTACATCTTTATCAGAAAAGGGACTCATTGTATGAGTTATGTAAACCATTGGTTCGATTACTTCATCAGCTCGCATCGAACCAGGTGTTTGATGCGTTTTGAACATGTAATAAGAAAGTTTTGGTTGGCGGAAGTTGTCCATGATCCCTCCATAAAATGGATCGGGATGATAGCCGCGTTGATGATCGAAAGTGTGCCAAAGCGAACCTCCTACATGTTGCTTGGTGTGATTCCACGCTCTGTAAAGTCCATCCATGGAAGTATATGGAAAACCTGGATCTGAATAGTGTTGTGCTTGAATAAGCATTGGTTTTTCGCCCCAATTACGTGCTACTCTGCTGGTGGAGTTGTGTGAAGTCCAATTGTCCACATTGTCGCCCCACTCTCGTGTATAGTAAGTCTTGGTTGAATCCATGTTTCCCATTTCATATAAAGCTTGACCAAGATTGGGATGTGTGAAATGGATATCGAAATTTTCACTTCCATGTGCTTGCTGATCAGACGCACTATACGTATATGGAAAAGGAAACTCTTCTTCTACAATTTTCTTGGTGTTTGCTGCAAAATCTGCAGAGTACCAAGTTTCATTGAGTATTGGTTCCCACAGCCAAACACATGCATGGTTTCTATCGCGACGTATTATATTCCGAATGTCTTCATATACGCGTTGTTCAAAAATGGGGGCATCATTCCAAAACTGCCAACCCGGCGTGTTTTCGATCAAGAATAAGCCAAGTTCATCGCATGCATCCATAAATGCAGGGTCTTGTGGATAGTGTGCATTGCGCACTAGTTTGAAACCAGCATCACGCATTTTCTTTGCATCACGCCAATGGGCACTGTTGGCAACTGCATTTCCTACCAATGCGTAGTCTTGATGCCTGTTTCCTCCAATAAGTGGTTGGTGGTAAGGTTCGCCATTGAGCCAAAAACCTTCGGTTGCTTTAAATTCAATACTTCTTACGCCTATCCTTTGTGTGTATCCATCAATTTTTTCTCCTCTGTTGTTAGTGATAGTTATATCTAAGTAGTAAAGATTGGGTTGTTCCGGACTCCACAATGCAGGGTTCTTTAGCGTGAAGCTTTTCTTTACTTCTGTATCTTTCGACTTGTCTATGGACAATCTTTCTTTACCTGATGCTACCTCCGTGCCATCTTTCAGTTTGAGTGTAAAATTGGCATATCCTTTAAATGAATCTTGAGAATTGTTTCTTACATGGAGTTTAAGATTAACTTCGGCAGATTGTTTTGAAACTTTATCATACGATACTATGAGTCCTCCTCCCGCTTTAATATTCTCGTAGTTGGCATTTGTAATGTGAACTGGATTGTGTGTTACTAACCAAGAATCTCTGTAGATACCCCCCATATAGGTGAAGTCTAGGTCTTTTTGTGGCTTCCCTGGTGGAAATATTGGGTCATCGCTATTATCAGCCCATACTGCGATTACGTTATCTTCGCCCCATTTTAGCATAGACGATATGTCTGTAATTATGGGTAGGTAACCACCAAAGTGTTCTTTCACCAATTCTCCATTCACATATATCTTACTTTTGCCCATGATTGCCTCAAAGTGCAAGAATATTTGTTTATTTTGTATCTCTTGTGAAGGTGTGAAATGTTTGCGGTACCATACAACTCCTTGGTAGTTGGTGCCACCACTTGTTTCAACAGGAACAGTTTCTATGCCATGTGGTAATGATACGATATTCCATTTGGAGTCGTCAAAGTCTTTTCTTACTACTAAGTTGTTATCGATCTCGCCTTTGTGAAAACGCCATGCTGGATTCATAGAAAAGACATCGCGTCCTGAGTTTTTCATTTTAAAAAAACCGGCTGTTGAAAACTGTGGAACATTATTATTTGCATGTAGGAACAGCAAATTGAAACATAGAATAGTTAGGGCAAAGACTAATTTCCTCATACTTCTGATTGGCTTAAATAATGTTTTAGGGTGTGTTGGAAAGTTTCTCTATTCTAAGAAATTACACATTAATAGACAAATATAGACAATCTTTATAATTGTACAAACTACAATTATGTATTTAACGTTGTTGGTAGTTAATAATAAGCTTTTTATCAAGCTTTGTACGTTTATCTTGATATGCTATAGCCTAGACTCCATTCAATATAATCTGCAGTGTTAAAGTTGTTTGCTTTGATTGCTATCCCTGCAAAGAGATGTTTATGCAAATAGAAACGGAGTCCCAATCTCTGATGGAAATCATTGCTGAAATGAAACTTCCCATTGTTGAATAATTCATATCCGATGCCAGCTTGCACTGCAAGGCGATTGGCCCTGAACTGACCGATTACTGAAAGTGCGGAAAAGACTTGTTGCTTTTTGGACGCAAACTGTACAATGTTTCCATCTACTGCGATATTTCTATTTTAATCTATACCAATATCTATACCCATTCCGTATTTGAAAATATGTCCGGCAGGTTTTAAGTATTCTAACGATACATTTAGAAGCGAAGCCATTTGAAAATTTGGAGTAATGGTATGCTTTACCGATCTCTTGCCTGAAGCAACATAGATATTGAACTCCTCGGTTGTTTCTATTCTTTTTGACTCTAATTGATCTAAAGATACAGGGTCTTTTGGAATTAAATCGTACCGGAGTCCTACAAAGGGTGCAAAAAGATTAATGCCAGCGTTGGGCATTCTTATTGCTCCATTAGAGAAATGGGTAACTCTTACGCCTGCATCCATACTCACTTTTTTACTGAAATACCATACATACTTTATTTTAGCATCGATATATGCGTTCCTATAAGATCCGATGGCGAGATTGAAAGGGTTGTCTATATCGTCATAAGGCTTCCAGTTGTGACTTAGTCCAAAGCTAAATTCATAATCGAACGATGATTTTGCTTTTCTCGCAAAAGGGGCGCCAAAAAAGAATTAGAGTGCCGCAGGATATCCTATTTCCTCTTCATTAGAAAAAACTATACTGTGTATGCCAATTCCATAATAGGGTAGCTTGTGTGCATGATGCCATGCTTTAGATCCACGTGTTTGCCAACCTAATCTAAGGTCAGTGGCAGAGAAGTTTTTAATAGGTATGCCCTCTTTATTCTCTCCTCTCGCAAAATCATTTGATTTTAACACTCCTCCTTGTGTAACGTGAGTTTCAAAGAACAAGCCAGAGTTTCGGTACTTTTGGCTATAGCTTAATGAGGCAATACTCAATAGTAGAGTGAGTATCATCAGGTGTTTCATTCTTCTGAATTATATTTGCAATGTGTCACTGTTTTCATGCATTATAAAACAGCAAATCCATTGATGACTTTTTTAAAAATCGCCAATGGATTTATCTGTCACTACTATTGCTGTTTTTTAGTTGTTTAAAAACTCTTTTCCTTTAGTAAGCATTCCTTCTAAATTGTCAGGCCTACGTATAGTGTTAAATTGCTCAAGCATTTGATTAAACTCCGCTAGTTTCTCTTTACCTTCGTTAGAGCTGTCTTGCTCAAGTTCGGATCTAACAATTCTTATTTTTTCTGCATCCTGAATACCTTCTCTCAATCGTTCGAAACGGATGGAGCTACGTGCTCCTGGATAAACTGTATGGGTGTCTCCAGCTGGCCATGTTCTAAAGCGAGAGTCAACGAGAGAGTTCTCTGTATAGCTGTTGTATGCCCAACGCAAGAAACCGTCGAAGTCTGCAGCCATTGTGTACCATCCTATAAAAGCTCCTTCAGCAGGATCTGAAAAGGTGAAAATATTGGGGAATGCATCAGAACAACATACATACCATGTTGTAACGTAATCTTTTTCGGCACGATATGCTCTATCTTCTGGTTCAACTGTCGCCCCGTGTGCAACGCACAAGTCAACTAACTCGTCGGGATATTCTTTGTAGCTTTTATGATTGTCTGCCAAAGCTACACCTAACGTAGGCGCTGTTTCTTCTAATAGTGAAAGCATTGCTTTCATCTCTGCAGGGCCGCGTTCATCCATAGCAATAAGCGTTTTTTTCTCCCAACCTTTTTTCTTTAGGTGTTTTGTGAAATCTGTTAGAAATGGTTTCCATAGATCTGCGTATTCTGGTGTTCCTGGAGCAGCAGATACTTTTACCTCTTCATTAGTCTTTTCATCAATATAGAATAGAATGTTACCCCATGGCACCATCGAGTAGCAATTGATTTGCTTTGTAATACCCAAGTCCATCATAAATTCCACCCAATTATCAAATACAGTGTAATCATACTCCCATGTTCCGTCTGATTTCTTTTTCCACTCAATCATGGTGTCAAAGGGGTCTTCTGTTTGTCCATTCCATGGGCGCTTGTTAAGTGTGGCTGTAATTACTTTTTGTCCTGCATCGGCCAACATTTGCATGGCTGGCTTCAATGCATCCCAATGTGCATCCGACCATGGTTCAACATCTTCGGTACGAGCAACTGCATAAGGGTTTTGCCACAAATCTAAATGAAAATCCCAGTCAGTGTAGTTGGGCAATGTTTTGTCAACAACGTTGAGGTTGAGTGTGAAGGTTTCTTTCTTTTTGCCATTAACAAATAACTCTAGTTTGGAACTATATTCACCAGCACTAGCCTCAGATGGTACGTCTATAGTAATCCAAACTGGGCGAGCTGTTTCTGCATCAATATTCATGCAGTCAATATTGTCTAGTACATCTGCACTTAATGACTGAGCAAAATCTTCAGGTTTTCTGTGTCCACATCCTCCAGCAAATTCGTCGGTTATAACATAGCGAACAAATCGAGTCTGAGTATTGCTCGCACTAATGGTTGCTCCATCTTTAGCTTTAAAATCCGAAAGCTTCAATTCAACACTTGGCACACTATCTTTGCTCCAAAGTATAACTTGAGCAGAGATTCTTTCTCCTCTCCAAGAGCTACCGCTCCAGTTTGTAGTGTTAGTAACTGTGGGGACTTCGTGTTGAATATAACGCGTATCTATACTTCCCATAGAAGATTGCAAACCTGTTGGAACTGCAGACCAATCTGTGGTGACCTCAACAGGTAATTTGCCCTCTTCGTAGCTTATGCAGTTTTTCTTTGCAATTTTTGGTGAGCAACTCGCCAAAGCAAAAGCACCTATAAGCAATAGGGCTCCTGTTTGGATAGTTTTTTTTAGTGTAATTGTCATAATGTGAATGATAAATTATTATATGGATGTAATTATTTTTGCATTGAAGGGCAGTTTTTGTCAGTTGTTTTGACTCTCTAAGTCTAAATCATAACCCCAACTTTTCCCTTTTTCTGTTGCAGGCAAACCATTTGATAGCCATACTGGGGCGGGTTCTCCTTTCAAATAATGATCGAAGAATTGTTGCATGCGGATGGAGAGGTCTTTTCGGTTGCGTCGTTCCATCAGGTTGTGTGCTTCGTTGTTATACTGTAGCATCCACACTGGTTTTTCGAGTCGTCGCAACGACATAAAAAGCTCAATGCCTTGATACCATGGAACAGCTCCGTCATTGTCGTTGTGCATAATGAGCAGGGGAGTCTTCACTTTATCTGCAAAAAAGATAGGGGAGTTGTCTATATAGGTTTGCAACGATTTGCTGAGGGTGCTTCCTAGACGCGACTGTCCTCGTTCGTACTGTATCTGTCGGCTTCTACCCGACTCCCAGCGAATTCCACCATACGCACTTGTCATGTTTGCCACTGGAGCTCCAGCTCCTGCTGCTTTAAACATGTCAGTTTGTGTAACCAAA
>CAYTJC010000066.1:0-8432 GCA_964437875.1 uncultured Dysgonomonadaceae bacterium | reverse complement strand
CACGATTTGGATCGGTAGAAAGAGTTGTCTTACCTGTTCCTGAAAGACCAAAGAAAATTGCAGTATCGCCATCTTTACCTACATTGGCAGAACAGTGCATAGCTGCCATACCATTAAGGGGTAAATAGTAGTTCATCATAGCAAAAATACCTTTTTTCATTTCTCCACCATACCAGGTTCCACCTACTACGTGCATTTTTTCGGTAAGATTAAATACAGTATATACTTCTGAGTTTAATCCTTGTTCTTTCCAGTTAGGATTGGTTGTTTTAGAAGCATTCATTGAAACAAAATCTGGCTCACCGTAGTTAGCTAGTTCTTCTTCTGTAGGACGGATAAACATATTTTTCACAAAGTGTGCTTGCCATGCAACTTCCATGATGAAGCGAACTTTTAAACGAGAATTTTCATTAGCACCACAAAATGTATCAACAACATACAATTTTTTACCTGAAAGTTGTTCTGTTGTTAGTTCTTTTAAATCTTTCCAAACTTCTGGTGTAGTAGGTTTGTTATCATTTTTTGCATGATCTGAGGTCCACCAAATAGTATCTTTTGTGATATCGTCTTTAACGATGAATTTATCTTTAGGAGAACGTCCTGTGAAAACGCCAGTCATAACATTAACAGCTCCTAATTCTGTTTCTTGACCCTTTTCAAATCCTTCTAGATTAGGGTTTGTTTCATCTTTAAAAAGTTGTTCGTATGAGGGATTGTGGATGATTTCTTTTACATCAGTAATTCCGTACTTACTTAAATCTAATTTTGTCATTTGTATTAAAGTTTTATATAAATAAATCGTGCTGTTGTTTCAAATATTTGAATACCTAATTTCTAGATAAAGACAAAGATAAATATTATTTTATAATAGCACCTCTAATTAGAGAAATATTTCTCTAATTAATTCTAAATTTTTTCTCCTTCAAGTAGAACAAATTTAATTGACGAAATGTTTATCAATATCTATATTTATTTTAACTTTGTATTTAAGTCGTTGCTCATAAATTATTGTTATCGTAAATATTACCTTATGAAAATTGTAAACTTTTCAGAAACAAATTCACTGCTTAATACTTTTGTTCGTGAAATAAGAGATGTAAATATTCAAAATGATAGATTACGTTTTAGAAAAAATATTGAACGTATAGGTGAAATAATGGCTTATGAAATAAGCAAAGATTTAAATTATACAGATACTAAAATCAAAACACCACTTGGCGAAACAGTACTGAACTTAGTGGAAGATGATATTGTAATTGCAACTATTCTTAGGGCTGGTCTTATATATCATCAAGGTTTTCTTAATTTTTTTGATGGTGCAGACAATGCATTTGTTTCTGCTTATAGAAAATATAAAGAAAATCAGCAATCATTTAATATTCATATAGAATATATTGCCTCACCCATAATTACTGATAAAACACTCATAATTACTGATCCAATGCTTGCAACTGGTGGAAGCATGGAGCTCTCTTATCATGCACTTCTCACAAAAGGAAAACCAAAGCACATTCATATTGCTACAGTAATTGCAAGTCAACAAGCCATAGATTATTGTAAAGAAAAATTTCCTTCAGAAAATACTACTCTTTGGGTTGCAGCTATTGACCCTTCATTAGATGAGCATGCATATATTGTACCCGGTTTGGGAGATGCTGGAGATTTAGCTTATGGCTCTAAAGAGTAGATTACTTGTTAGTCGTATTTTTGTAATAGGGTAGTTTTATTTCTTATTGTAATACTTATTTAGTTCCTCTTTTTCAGTATTTTTCTTTCCAAACATTACTTTTTTAATGTATGATTTTATGAAACCCCATCCATATCCGTAGAGTTGGATTGAGGAGGTTATAGTTGATAAAAAACCAATTGATATACTTTTATATTCTAAAGAAGAGGCTATTAAAATAAGTGCGAAATAAACTAATAAAGGCACAAGTATCCAGATATTGTGAAATGATAATAGTATCATCAAGAGAGATACTATTGCAAATAAGGCAGGTAAAGTATGTACTAGCTTCAAAGAGGAAGGATGTAGAAGGTACAATGAAATACGTGCCATACCAAACACGTGAACTTGGCGAAAAAATGAACGTAAATCAACTCTTCGTTTATGATATACAAAAGCATCACTAATAAGCTGGCACGTATAACCTTTATTTCTTATTCGCAGGCTTAGGTCAATATCTTCACCAAACATATCTTTAAATCCCCCAACATTTTCATAGACTTCTTTAGAAAAGCCCATATTGAAAGTGCGTGGAACAAATTTCTCCATTTTAGCTCCTTTTGATCCTCTTATGCCCCCTGTTGTGAGAAAAGATGTCATAGAGAAGCTTATGGCTTTCTGCAAATTGCTAAAAGATTTATCAGCTTTATCAGGACCTCCATAGCTATCAGTATAATTTTCTGTAAGTGTTTTTTTTATTTTATCAAAATAAAATGGAGGGATAACACAATCTGAATCAAAAAAGACAAAGTACTCACCCTTTGCTTTCTCCATGCCATAATTCCTTGTTTCACTTCTACCGCTATTATCTTTATAAAAATAGCGAATATTCAAATTATGGTTATATTTTTGAGCTACTAGATTGCATTTTACAGAAGAGCCATCTTCAATGAGTAATACTTCGAAGTCTGAGTAAGTTTGATTATTTAAACTTTCTAATAATTCATCTACTTCTTCAGGCCGATTATAAACGGGAATAATTATAGAAAAATAAGGCATGGACAATATCAGTTATTTTTTTTGAGAAGGCTATCAAAATAGGTGATTGTTTTTTTCAATCCTTGTTCAAGTTCTATTTTAGGACTCCAATCTAGTTTTTCTTTTGCAAGTGTTATGTCAGGTCTTCGTTGTTGTGGATCATCCATTGGTAGCGGTTTAAAAATCAATTTAGATTTAGAGTTTGTCAGCTTAATTATGGTTTGTGCTAATTCTAATATTGTAAATTCATTAGGATTACCAATATTAACTGGTCCAATAAAACTATTAGGTGTAGCCATCATCTTTGTCATACCATCTATTAAATCATCTACATACTGAAAACTGCGCGATTGGTTTCCATTTCCATATATTGTTATATTTTCATTTCTGAGACATTGTACAATAAAGTTAGATACTACCCTACCATCATTAGGGTGCATATTTGGTCCATAGGTATTAAAGATTCGGATAATTTTAATTTTAAGGTCACTCTGGCGGTGATAATCCATAAAAAGCGTTTCTGCACAGCGCTTTCCTTCATCGTAACAAGAGCGCTCACCTATAGGGTTCACATTACCCCAATATGATTCTACTTGTGGATGAATTTTAGGATCTCCATATACTTCACTAGTCGAAGCCTGTAATATTTTTGCACCTGTGGCTTTTGCTGTTTCCAGCATATTTATAGCACCCATCACAGAAATCTTCACAGTTTGGATTGGGTTGTGCTGATAATGTATTGGAGAAGCAGGGCAGGCTAAATTGTAAATTTCATCAACTTCCGCAATGTATGGGTTCACTATATCATGGCGTATAAGTTCAAACATTGGATTATCAAGCAATGATAAAATATTCATTTTACTGCCAGTAAAATAATTATCTAAACAAAGAACTTCGTAGTTTTGCTCTAAAAGCTTTTTACAAAGATGTGAACCTATAAATCCAGCACCCCCGGTTACTAATATTTTTTTTCTCATAGTCGAAAATTGATTATCGGGCAAAAATACCTAATAATCTTTTAATCAACAACGATGTTCAAAAATATATTAGAATAACTACGTAAATAATTGTAAAAGAAATAGAATATTAGAGAAAAAGATATATCTTTGCTTCATTAATTGAAAAGCCCATGAAATATTCATTTTATATTCTTGCTTTTTCTAATTATTTTAATCGATAAATTAAATGATAAAATCAATTCTAACTATATTTTTATTTTCTTTGGTCTTCTTTTCATGCCAAAAAGACGATAATATATTAGTTATAGAAGGAGAGTTATCAAATCTGATTTCTCCCTACTTTCTTGCTACCTCAAATGTAGCAGATACTATTCGCGTCGATACTATTTTAGTTGATAAAAACGGCAGGTTTTCTTATTCTCAAGATGTAGATACTACTACAATCATTAAATTCTACTTCAATGATTTTACTTCTTCTACAATAGTGTTTTTAGAAAAAGGAGTAAATAGAATCAAGATGAACGGTGATGCCGTTTTATCTGATTTGATTGAAATAAAAGGGGGCGAAATAAATGAAAATCTCACAACATTTAAAAAAGAAAATGAGGCTCTTCTAAGGCAACGTAGTCTTCTAATGAAGAAGCCTAAATATGAGCCTGATACTATTTCAAACTCAGTAAATGTAATTTCAGATAAAGAGCAAGCAGCTATTATAAATTCTATAAATCATGAATTAGCACAAAAAGTTGAAGATTTTATACTTCTAAATCCTGGAAGAATATCTAGTGTTATTTTGATTAATGATTTTTTTAAAGACACTGAAAACCCTGAAACTCTAAATAGAGTACTCGAATATTTAGAAGGCGATGCTCTGGAATCACCATTGGCTATTAAATTGATCAATTACAATCAGAAATTAATGCTTTCTGCAGAAGGTGCTAAGATGCCCTATTTTGAGTTGAAAGTTGAGAAGGATGAGTATTTAAAATCTACAGATTATGAAAACAAATATTTGTTAATTTCTTTTCTATCTTCAGACGGTGATAAAACAGCTGAAAATATTAAAATTTTAAAGTCCGAATATGACTCTTTTGATAGTGAGGATATTGAATTTCTCTCAATCTTTGTCGATGCTGATACTTTACCTATTATAAATAATGCTGTTGATTCTATTCCATGGAAAATAGTTGTTGAAAATAATACTTGGGGGTCTGACATAATAGATATTTTTAATGTGCATTACCTACCATTCAATATTTTAATAGACCCTAAGGGCGAAATTGTAATAAGAGACGTTCCTATAAGTGATGTGAAAAATATAATCGATAAAAACACCGACAAATTTAAGTTATAAAATAAATATACATGTTAGTTAAAATATTTGCTGCTGCTGTACAGGGTATTAGTGCTACACTAATTACAATTGAGGTTAATTGCTCTAAGGGTATAAGGTTTCTTGTAGTAGGCCTTCCCGATACAGCAGTAAAAGAAAGTCATGAACGCATGATTTCTGCATTACAATTTAATGGATATAAATTTCCTCGTAAACAAATTATAATTAATATGTCTCCTGCCGATATCCGCAAAGAGGGTTCTTCTTATGATTTGCCTCTTGCAATAGGTGTGTTGGCTTCATCAGAAGGTTTGAAAACCGATAAACTTGCAGACTATATAATGATGGGAGAGTTGTCTCTTGACGGAACAATACTCCCTGTAAAAGGAGTTTTGCCTATTGCTATTTTGGCAAAAGAGAGTGGCTTCAAAGGTTTTATTTTGCCCGATGAAAATGCTAAAGAAGCTGCAGTAGTAGAAGGTCTAGAAGTATTAGGTGTGAAAAATATTAAGCAAGTTGTAGATTTTTTCAATAACGAAAGTGACCTTACTCCTACTTTTGTAGATATCAATAAAGAGTTTTTAAATCATCAGTCCGATTTTGACTTTGACTTTTCTGATGTAAAAGGGCAAGAGAACGTGAAGCGTGCTCTTGAAGTTGCCGCTGCAGGAGGTCACAATATTGTTATGATAGGTCCTCCTGGTTCGGGAAAATCTATGATGGCCAAAAGAATGCCCTCTATTTTACCTCCATTTACAATAGAAGAAGCATTAGAAACCACAAAAATACATAGTGTTGCTGGCCAAATTGGAACAAATACTGCATTAATGCCTCGTCGTCCATTTCGTTCTCCCCATCACACTATTAGTGATGTTGCCATGGTTGGAGGTGGTACATATCCACAACCAGGCGAAATAAGTTTGGCTCACAATGGTGTTTTGTTCTTAGATGAGTTGCCCGAGTTCAATAGAAGTGTTCTTGAGGTTATGCGCCAGCCGCTCGAAGATAGAAGAATTACTATATCTCGTGCAAAATTCACAGTAGAGTATCCTGCAAGTTTCATGTTGGTTTCAGCTATGAATCCCTGTCCTTGTGGTTATTACAATCATCCAGATAGAGATTGTGTATGTGCTCCAGGAACTGTACAAAAATACTTAAATAAAATATCTGGTCCATTACTTGATAGAATTGATATTCATATAGAAATTGTACCAGTACCTTTTGAGAAAATTTCGGACAGACGAGCTGCCGAGCATAGTTCTAAAATTAGTGAACGAGTAATAGAAGCAAGAAAAATCCAAGACGAACGTTTTAAAGGTACTGACGGTGTTTATTGTAACGCTCAAATGACCTCTAAACTTATTAACGAATTTGCCCTTCCAGATGAATCAGGTTTGCAATTGATGAAAACAGCTATGGAGAGACTTAATCTTTCTGCCCGTGCTTATGATAGAATCCTTAAAGTATCTCGTACAATAGCTGATTTAGAAAATAGCGAGAAAGTCCAACCGAGTCATTTAGCTGAAGCTATCAATTATAGAAATCTTGATAGAGAAACTTGGGCTAGTCAGTAGTGATGGATAGCTTATTTCAACTTTTTTCTTATACCACCTGTTTTTCCACACAATAGTCTATTTATAAAATGTAATTTTAAATCTAATAAATTGTATTTTTTAAGAATCAATCTCAAATTATTTTATGTAAGTTTGTGGCATATACGGGAAAATGTATAAATAAACTATGCTGAAACTTAATCTATCTATTTTAATAGTATTATTCTTTTGGTGTGTATCTGCTAATAATCCGAAAATACAATCTTCTTATTGCATCCTTGAAGAAAAAAAAACTTTAGAAGATCAAGTCTTCACACTTGAACTCTCACCCAATGAGTGTTTTTTCTCACCTGTAGGAACTCTTACCAATGTTGAAGACAATACTAAAGAAGGAACAGAAGCTAATAGAGGGGCTTTCTTTACTCATATTACAGATTGGCAGAATTTAGATGATACTTATATGGGCTTTTGATGTCGTAAATCCTGGGGATATTATTGTTACTCCTGTTTGTGGTGTAGATCCTTCACAAATTGGTAGTACACTTGATGTTTATTTAAATGACGAAGTACAAAACTTAAGTTTAAACAAATCAAGTGGTTTAGAAGATTTTCAATCTCAACAAGCTGTATCATTCACTCTTTCCAAACCTGGACGATATGTAGTTAAGTTTAGATTAAACTCATCTAATCATAATGGTAATGTTGCTGATTTACAGAAAATAATTTTATCAGGAACTGCAATAGATGGAGCTTCAACTGTTATAAAAAGATGGAGACCTCTTGCTGTACATGCTGCATGGAAATCTAAATCTAATCCACAGGATGTGATTTTAGCTGTACATGAGAACACAATTATTACAACCCATACATATATGTATCAACCCATAACTACACCATTTGGCTATGCTGGTTCTACATGGGATAAAGATTTACAGGAGTTTGGAGGTTTTAATTTTTCTCTTTGGTCTTATAGTGCCAATGAAACCGAACCACCTGTTGCAGAATTAAGTCATTTAATTGCAGTAGGTACTGATTTGTCATTTGGTGAATACGGTCATGAGGGTACTGGGGTTAAGCCAAGAGGAAGAAATCCTTATGATGGTCATAAAGTTAACAAACAGGTGCTTGCAGTACGTAAGGAGCCAGGTGAGTTATATGATACATATTATAGTTATTATCTTCACCCAGTTACAGAGCATTGGCATTTGTATGGATGTGGTAAGAAATACAATAAATCAAGCGATATCAAATATCTTTGGACTGGTGCATTTGTTGAAGTACCAGGTCCACCTATAAAGGAACGAAGTGGACATCAACTTCGCGAAGTAAGTTTTAAAGGTTGGCTAATGGATCGTAATAATAAATGGCATAATATTGATCAAATGCTACCTGGTGGTTCTCTCAGTGAGATTAGTTTTAAAAATTGGGGAAAGCACAATGACAATAGTTTTTTTATGCAAATGGGAGGATTTGCAGAGAATGATTTTAAACCTGATATGTTAGAACTTGATAATCCATCTCCTCTACCATCATATTTAAAGGGAGATAGAGTTGATGAGTTATTTGCTTTACCTTCCACTATAAAAATGCTTGAGCCTGCTATTATTGCTGCTACAAGTTCCACTGTTCAGTTTAACATAGAAGATGCTGGGACTAATCCAACAGCTGAGCTTTTTTGGGGTACAACTGAAGGTTTAACTTTTGATTATAGATGGGTCAATAGCAAAGAGGTTTCTATTGAAAAAGGTATAAATAAGTTTTTAATTGAAAAACTAACACCTGGGGAGTCTTATTTCTACCGTTTACGTATTACCAACGATGAAGGTATAACAAGGGTAATGGCTCAATTTTAGTGAATGGAGAAAAAGGATCAAATGCAACTG
>CAYTJC010000065.1:0-8500 GCA_964437875.1 uncultured Dysgonomonadaceae bacterium | reverse complement strand
TAAAATTAAAATTTTAATTGTCATTCGGGTGCAAAGGTAATACTTCTTTCCAATTATGGAAATTATATTACGACAAAGATTATTCTCTCCGTAGCAGTTTGCCACTCAAGCGCTTTATGGCATTGGTTATTTCCTTATCTGGCTCAATTACAGTATAATCGCCCCAAAAGTCTGGATTTTGGAAATACTCCACTTTTTCTGCTATTACATCTGTAGATCGAATACGCTCTTTGCGTGGAAACTTTTGCACATCATCTTCATACCTGTCAGTAATGGCTATTTCTGAGAAAATAGTATAAGTAGACGCAAACAAACCGAAGAATCTGCGCTTCCATCTCACTTTGAATTGCACCTCTGTATTACTATAATTGAAATACCACTTTCCATTCTGTTCTACATAATCAACCACATATTTAGCACTTTCTGCAGAAACACGTACCGAAGATGGTTTTCGCTTTATGAAAATTGCAGCAGCATCTTTTCTGCCCTCAACATTCATATTAAACTCCATGCGTTTAAAGGCCAAAGATTCGACATCCAAGAATATTTTTCCGCGAAAAAGAATGTCTTCTATTCTAGTAAGTGGTGAGAAACTGATTACATAGTGAGCCCTATCGTCAATGGTGATAACACTTTCAATAGTAAAAATATATCCCTCGCCTTCTTCGCCAAAAACAATCTCAGGATTCTTGGCAATATCTACCATCAAAGCATCATTAATTCCTCCTTGAAACTTCAAGAAAATTGTGTCTTTAGGATTAATATCTGTTGCTTTTCTCCCTATGTATATTCTCGCCTGGTCTTGATTAAATGATTTGTAAGACGCTTTATACACATCAAGTACAGTTTCAACCAAAGAGAGATAGTTTGATCCTTTTTTAATACCCTCCCTATAAAAAGCAACCATCATATTGGGACTTGTGGGGTAGTTTTTTGGTACAGATCTCAACGCCTCTTTTACCAAAAGCGTACCATCTCCCGATACTATTTCTATTTCATCCAAAGAGATGGAGCCTGCTGTCAATCTAAGCAAATTATTGTCTTTCCCTATTAGTGTAATTAAAGGAAGAGTTAAATTATTGTATCCCAAATGCTGTACTTTCAACTTATAGTTTTGAGCAGAAAAAGGAATGCGTAGTGAGAAAAAACCATCTTGATTGGTGACAGTAGAAATATTGGTATTATTGATGGTTACACTGGCATATTCTAAGGGTTTTCCAGAGTCATCAGCTATTACTCTTCCGTTTATAGCAATAGTAGCCTCAATAGTCTGTTGAGCAAAAGCAACTTGAGTTTGATAGAGAACCAAACTACAAGCAATTAGTAAGAAGTATCTAATACTTTTCATTGTAGTGTTGTATATAAATATGTTTGAAAAAGAATAGTAATATAATAACAAATAAAAGAATAATATGTTTATAACATATTATAGATGCGACAACTAACCTCTGTTAGAAATAAAAAAACTCAATCTAAAACTTATGATAATTATAGTCTCTATTTATTGAGTTCAAAAACATAGTTATCCTTTTTAAAATGAAAAGAACCAACCTTTATAGACTTAATTGCTTAAATTTGTATGCTTAAAAGCAAAACTACAATGATACATAAATATGATTTTCTTGTAATTGGTTCGGGAATTGCTGGCATGAGCTTCGCTCTCAAAGTCGCGGCTCATGGTAAAGTGGCCATAATTACAAAGAACTTGCTGGAAGACGCAAACACTTTTCATGCCCAAGGGGGTATAGCAACAGTGAGCCACAAAATTGATAACTTCGACAAGCATATCACAGATACTTGCCTTGCAGGTGCGGGACTATGCGACCGAGAGGTAGTTGAAAAAGTAATTTGCGAAGCACCTCAACAAATAAAAGAGCTGATTGAATGGGGTGTAAAATTTGATAAAAATGAAAAAGGAGATTTTGATCTTCACAAAGAAGGCGGACATTCTGAGTCACGCATCCTTCATCACAAAGATAGCACAGGTGCTGAAATTCAAACCAGTCTGATCACTGCTATTAAAAAACATCCCAACATAAATGTTTTTGATTATCACTTTGCCATCGAGATTCTCACACAGCATCATTTTGGCGAAATAATAACACGTAAGACCCCCAAAATTGAATGTTACGGAGCTTTTGTATTGAATCAGAAAACTAACGAGATAGAGAAATTCCTGTCAAAAGTAACCATGATGGCTACAGGTGGCATTGGTTCTATCTATCAAACAACAACTAATCCATTGGTGGCCACTGGCGATGGAGTTGCAATGGTAGCTCGTGCAAAAGGGAAAATAAAAGATATGGAATTTGTGCAGTTTCACCCAACTGCCTTTTTTCATCCACACGAACGCCCATCATTTCTCATCACAGAAGCATTGAGGGGCTATGGAGGAATCCTCAAAACTATCGATGGAGAACCTTTTATGGATAAATATGATGAGCGAAAATCGCTGGCTCCACGCGATATTGTCGCCCGTGCCATCGACTTAGAAATGAAGAACCGAGGCGAAGACCATGTCTATTTAGACATTACCCACAAAGACTCAAATGAGACAAAAAACAACTTCCCTGCTATTTATAAAAAATGTCTATCGCAAGGCATTGACATTACAAAAGATTACATCCCCGTTGCACCTGCAGCACACTATAGCTGTGGAGGTATAGCTGTAAACCTAAACGCTCAATCGAGCATACACAGATTGTATGCAAATGGAGAGTGCGCTTGCACAGGATTGCATGGTGCAAACAGACTTGCTTCTAATTCACTCATCGAGGCAGTAGTGTTTGCTGATGCAGCTGCAAAACATGCACTCACTGTTTTCAATAACTTTAGTTATGAAGAAAACATCCCTGCTTGGAATGGAGAAGGCACAACCCTACCTGAGGAGATGGTCCTAATTACTCAAACCGAAAAAGAGGTAGCACAAATCATGTCATCTTATGTGGGTATTGTTCGTTCCAATCTTCGCTTGGAACGTGCAATGACAAGATTAGACATACTCTACAAAGAAACCGAAGACCTCTTTCATCAATCGGTTGTTTTGCGCGACATTTGCGAATTGCGCAACATTATAAAAGTGAGCTACGAAGTAATAAAACACGCCATGCAGCGTAAAGAAAGTCGCGGATTGCACTACAATATCGATTATCCTCCAAGTAGTAATAAGATAAAACAAGAAGAACAATGAAACAGCAGACCATCAACATAAAAGGCAACTTAATAGACCTAGATACACCTCTGGTGATGGGAATTGTAAATATAACACCCGATTCTTTCTACGCTGGTAGTCGCAAACAATCTGAAAGAGAAATAGTCCTACGCGTGCAACAAATTTTAGAACAAGGTGGAACAATCATAGATATAGGAGGCCAATCAACTACAACCTCCTCTACATTACACACCGCTAAAGAAGAGCTAGGGCGACTTGCACCTGCTTTGTCACTTATCCAACGTGAGTTTCCCGATGCCATTCTTTCCATCGATACATTTTACTCTGAGGTGGCAAAATCAGTTGTAGAAAAATATGGAGTAGCCATCATCAATGATATTTCGGGTGGACAGATAGACGATAAAATGTTTGCTACAGTAGCAGAATTAAATGTACCGTATATACTTATGCACATGCTTGGCACACCCCAAACAATGCAACAATATACCAACTATGACAATTTGATTCAAGATATTATTTACTATTTCTCTGAAAAAACTGCTCATCTCAACAGTTTGGGAGTAAATGATGTTATAATAGATCCAGGGTTTGGATTTAGTAAAACATTGGAGCAAAACTACGAATTGATGGCACATCTTAAATATTTTCTTATATTTGATACTCCCATGCTGGTGGGTATTTCTAGGAAATCGATGGCCTACAAACTTCTGGGGACAAATGCAGAGGAAAGCCTCAATGCAACAACGGTTTTAAACACCTATGCCTTGCAGTCGGGGGCTAATATTTTGCGCGTACACGATGTAAAGGAAGCCGTGGAGTGTGTGAAATTGACTAGCAAACTGAACAAATATTCGCCACAACAATTTATATAATAACAGACCACAACTATGCTCGAACATTTTGGAATAAAAGACCTGATTGATGTACTATTAGTAGCCTTACTGATGTACTATTCCTATAGATTAGTAAAAGTATCGGGTACAAAACCTCTGTTTATCGGTATTGCATCTTTCCTTATCTTATGGATTTTGGTTTCTCATGTTTTCCAGATGTCTTTGCTGGGCAGCATTCTAGATAAATTTGTCAGTGTGGGCTTTATTGTGCTGATTATTTTGTTTCAAGACGAAATAAGGCGCTTTCTCATGTCATTAGGGCCACGCAAAGGCTGGCAATTTATCTCTAAAATTATTTTCCCTAAAGATCCCAATGAGAAAGATATTACACACATCACCCCCATTGTCTTTGCATGTATGAACATGGCAAAAGAAAAAGTGGGTGCTTTAATAGTTCTTCAAGAAGAGATACACTTAGGCTTATATGAACAAACAGGCGAAATAATAAATGCAGACATCTCAACCCGATTAATCGAAAATATATTTTTCACCAATAGTCCTTTGCACGATGGGGCAATGATAATAGTGGGGAAACAAATAAGAGCAGCTGGATGTATATTGCCCGTTTCTCAAAACCCCAACATTCCAAAACATTTGGGTTTACGCCACCGCGCTGGATTGGGCATATCGCAAGAGACCGATGCAAAAGTAATTATTGTGTCGGAAGAACGAGGGCGTATTGCCTTTGCTCACCAAGGTAAACTCAACATGAATATTTCGCCCGAAGACTTACAAGAACTCCTTGTAGCCAATTAATAACCCAGAGAACGCCCCACATAAAATATGGTATTAAAGCATCTAACATTATTAAACTATAAGAACCTTGCAGAGGTTGACCTATCACTCTCGCCCAAAATAAACTGTTTCTTGGGCGACAACGGAATGGGTAAAACCAATCTCTTAGATGCCGTGTATTATCTATCGTTTTGCAAGAGCCACTCCAACCCCATCGACTCGCAAGTTATCATGCACGATGCAGATATTTGCATGATAAAGGGTAAATATGATTTTGCAGGTGGAAGTCAAGAAGAGATTTCGTGTGCACTGAAACGGCGTCAGAAAAAACAATTCCAACGAAACAAAAAACAGTACGATAAACTCTCTGCTCACATAGGGTTTATTCCACTAGTAATGATTTCGCCAGCCGACAATGAACTTATTATGGGTGGCAGTGAAGAGCGACGCCTGTTTATGGATGTTGCCATTTCGCAATTCGACAAACCCTACTTACAATCGCTCGTGCGCTACAACAATGCTTTGCAACAACGCAATGCCACCCTCAAAAGCGATAAGATAGATAAGAGCCTTCTAGAACTTTGGGAAGAAGTGATGATTGAGGAAGGAGAAGCCATTTTCGAAAAACGAAATTTGTTTATTCAAGAACTAACACCCATCTTTCATCAGTTCTACACCACCATCAGCCAATCTAAAGAAGTGGTATCGCTCAACTATTCGTCGCAATTATCTGGTTGCAGTTTCAAAGACAGATTGCTTGATGCACGCCAACGCGACATGATTTTGGGTCACACCACAGTGGGCATACATCGCGACGATTTGGATATGCTGATAGATGAGTTTCCCATTAAGAAAGATGGTTCGCAAGGACAAAAGAAAACTTTCTTTGTATCGTTGAAGCTAGCACAGTTTCAGTTTCTCTCTCGCAAAAGCAATATAACACCAATACTTGTGCTAGATGATATTTTTGACAGATTGGACGAGAACCGTGTTAAAGAGATTATCAAGCTAGTATCTGGCGACGATTTTGGGCAAATATTTATCTCCGATACCAACCGCCAGTCGCTAGATAGAATATTGCAACCCTTCAATGATAACTACCACCTCTACTCAGTGAAAGATGGAGCCATAGAACTGATGGACAAGTAATCAACAAACAGAACAAGACCAACAATGATAAAAAGAAACGCTAGAGACATTGGAAGTATTCTGAGAGAATACATGAACGAAGACTCGCAATTGAAAAAAAGAATTGCCGAAAAGCGTGTCATCAGAGGATGGAAAGAGGTATTGGGAGAAGGAGTTGCTGCCTACACTTCCAATATATATTTAAATAGAGGTGTATTGATTGTTTATCTCAACTCATCGGTGCTTCGTGCCGAACTGATGATGAACAAGCAAAGCTTGATTGATAAACTCAATGAATTTGCCGAAATGAAGATTTTGCGAGATATTCATTTGAGGTAAAAGAAAGAGAGTGTGAAAATCCCAGCTTATTCACTTACAGAAGAGACCTACTATTACTTGCAATTGCTATTTCACAACATCTTCACACTACGACCCTTTCATTTAGATAGTAAACCTAGGTATTAAAAAAAAGCATAAGCCAAAAAGAATTATACAATTTGAAAATTGAAGCTCAAACCAATAAAACTTGATGACTTATGCAACTACAAAGAACAGAATTAAATATTGAACTACGAAATATTATCATCTAAATATACGAACATGATAAAATTTAAGATCAGATTATACTCGTCGAAGTTCACTATACGAAACAAACAACTTTTAACTACATGTCAGAAAACATAAAAGATAAAACAGAAATACCCAGCGATAATATCACAGAGTCTATTCTCAACAAGTTTGAAATTACAGCACTCAATCAGATGCAGGAAAAGGCAAGTAAAACTATACGAAACAAGTCGGATATAGTATTACTTTCCCCTACAGGAACGGGTAAAACACTGGCTTTCTTATTGCCTTTAATAGAGACATTGGATAAGAACTGCGAAGAGATTCAAATTCTTATACTTGTGCCTTCGCGCGAATTGGCTCAACAAATAGAGCAAGTGGCCCGACAAATGGGATCGGGTTTTAAGGTAAATGCCGTATATGGTGGACGCTCTGGTGCTCTCGACAAGATTGATTTAAAACACAGGCCAGCAATCCTCATTGGTACACCAGGGCGAGTAGCCGACAGATTAAGAAGAGATAAATTTCCATTGGAGTTTATTACTACACTTGTTCTCGATGAGTTTGACAAATCATTGGAAATAGGATTTGAAAAAGAGATGGCAGAGATTATTGAATCACTCCCCAATGTTAAGCAAAGAATTCTAACATCAGCTACCAGCGATGCCAACGTACCTAGATTTGTTGGTTTGCAAAAGCCAGTTTTCATCAACTATCTTCAGAAAGAAAGTGCTAGACTAACTATAAAGACAGTGCTATCGCCCGAAAAAGACAAATTGGAAACTTTAGGAAAGACTCTTGCCTATATCGGTTACAAACCTGGGATTATCTTTTGCAGTTTCAAGGATGCACTGGAACGAGTGAGTGATTTTCTGACTGCAAGCCATATCCATCATGAGTGCTTTCATGGAGACATGGAGCAAATTGATAGGGAGAGAGCACTAGTTAAATTCAGGAATGGAACAAGTCAGTTTCTTCTAGCTACCGATTTAGCTGCTCGTGGACTTGATATTCCAGAAATAGAATTTATTCTTCATTATCATCTACCACCCCACGAAAAAGAATTTACCCACAGAAACGGACGAACTGCACGTGTGAACCGCAATGGTGTTGCCTATATTCTGCATTGGGAAGGAGAGGAACTTCCAGACTATATTCAAGAAATAGCCCCAGAGATTGTAAATATTGACACCCAACAGAAAGCAATGACTCCCCCACCCGTGAGATGGAAAACTCTTTTTATTACTGGAGGCAGACGAGATAAGATATCAAAAGGAGATGTTGCTGGATTTTTCCTTAAGCAGGGTGAGATAAAAAAAGATCAATTAGGTCTTATCGAGATCAAACAAAACTGTACGTATGTGGGTGTACATGCTGAAATAGCTGATAAACTTCTGAAGAAGACCAACAACACCAAGCTGAAAACTAAAAAGGTGAGAATTAGTCTCATATAATACTACAACTCCTTTATTGCAAAATATGAATTTAAAAGCAGTTTTAAATTATCGCCGTTCGGTACGCGATTACCAAACCGATAACAATCTAGACACCGAAAAAGTAAAACATTGCCTAGAATTGGCAACATTGGCACCCAATAGCTCCAATATGCAATTGTGGGAGTTTTATCATATTACCGACAAAGAACTGATTCAGAAAATGGCACATGCCTCTCTGTCGCAAAACGCTGTTGCCAGTGCCAATCAATTGGTGGTATTTGTTACCCGTGGAGACTTATACCGCAGTCGTGCCAAACAGGTACTCAACTTTCAGCGTGACAATATTAAGCGCAACAGTCCACCAGATAGACAAGCAAGTCGCATCAAAAAAAGCGAAGTTTATTATGATACATTAATGCCTATTTCTTATGCCCGATTCTTTGGCTTAGTGGGTTTGTTCCGTAAAATAGTTACGCTGTCGGTAAGTCTTTTCCGCCCCATGTTTACTGATAGTAGCGAATGCGACCAACGCATTGTGGTGCATAAAAGCTGTGCATTGGCTGCTCAAA
>CAYTJC010000064.1:7937-8713 GCA_964437875.1 uncultured Dysgonomonadaceae bacterium | reverse complement strand
GAAACCAATATGCCCCTTGCAGGTAGGCACCCATTAGTTTATCATTGTCCACTTTGTTTTCTCGGTACATTAGCTCTGTCTCCACTTTCCAATTGTTGGCTCCGTAACGTAGGTCTGCACCGTATATCATATAGTCTTGCAAATCGTTTTTAGGCAATTTATAGAGCTTGGCTGTTGTACGGAAACCATTCATGTTTCCAACTCTCAGTCTAGCAGCGTAGGAGGGTTTGTCTGTCCACACAGGATCGTTGATGGTGTTGCCATTAAACATAGCAGCGTCTATCCCAACTGGAAAACTGCTAATTTTAAAATCGTAAGCTGCCGACACCCCGATATCGCGGGTACCAAATGTAAAGTGCTTGCCAATAAACGGCCGATTAGCAAACATTACTTTGCCTGGGCTAGTTGTGTATGAATTATGAACTGGAATACCCGATTGGCCGAGTTTAATATTTAACCCATCGATAGGGCTAATGGCTCCATACAAGTCTAAGACGCTAAACTTGCCTTCGTTGCTTAGCTCCACCATAGCTCTGTAGCTCACAAAAGAGGTAACATCTCCTTTGATACCTAAACGTGAGTTTCGCACCGAAAAGCGCGAAGTGTTGGTGTCGTCAGCATACTCAAATTTAGATTTGAACATACCATCTACCTCAATGGTAGGTGCAAACTTCCAATCGAGGTTATTGTTTGAATTGTTTTCTTGTGCTGATAGAAGTGTGAGTGCACAAATGATACTGAGTAGGGTCGTGGCAATACGTGTCATTTGCTGTGTT
>CAYTJC010000064.1:0-7927 GCA_964437875.1 uncultured Dysgonomonadaceae bacterium | reverse complement strand
GCATCGTCGGAACCGGAATCCGATATTCTATCCATTGAACTACGGGTGCATTTAGATTATGTTTCTGAAGAAGAACTAATAGACAAAGGTAGATTTATTCCATGATAAATCAATAGTTTCTCTCATCAAAAAGGGTGCTATGTTTATTGAGTCTTGTGGAGAGAGGTGTTTTAAGATGTCAAACTTGACGTGCAAATTGTTGCCTCCATTCATAAATTCGAATTGGAGTGGATAGATATCAATATGCGCTGCTGCCCATTTAAATTTGAGTTCGTCTAGTTTTGTCTCATCAAAGAAAAGTTGTGGTGAAATAGTTGGTAGCAAACTCCTTTTTTCTATCTCTTCCCATTCATTCGTGAAAAAACGAATATCGCTATCACAAACACCACTGCATACTGTTTTTATAAGAACTATTATCTGCGTATTGTTTACCAAAGGTAATATCTTTATTTGCATTGTGCTCACTTTCGATGTTTTTAGCGAAAGGAATGTATCGGAATACGATAGTTTTTCTATTTCTCCCAATGCATAAGGTATCACAGATAGGGATGAATCCATAAGTAGCATTGTTCTGTTTGCTTCAGAAAATGCTGGCAAAAAATCATCGGGCATTGTTTTGAATACCTTGTCAATAGTTTGTCCGTGGCTCAAAAGTGTGATACAGCTTATAAAGAGTGCTATTATATATCGTTTCATCTGTTTTGTTTAGTGTGTAAGTATGCCTATTTGTTTTGGGTCTATGGTTGGTTTGCCTCCTTCTGTTCCTTGTTCTACTTCTAGTTTGAAGTAGCGAGCTTTGTGCACTTCATCAAAATGGATAAACTGTGCAACAGGATTGTTCTTTATATTGCCAAACTCTCGGTTTTGAGATGGTTCTATCCAAGTTTCTCCATCTGTGCTGAGCAAGAAACGGTATTTGAAAGCCATTTCATTTTCCGCATCAGGGTTATAAGTAAAACCTGCAACCTCCATCACTTCGCCGATCATGTCCACAGTTAGTGGATTGGTCTCAATCACTTCTGCCCAATCACTTTCAATATGGCTGAGTTCTACAAGACCTCCCTCTTCCGTAAAAGGTGCAGCGTAATATGCTCCAATTTCTTTTATGTTGGCACTGAAACGAGTTTCTATAATTGTTATGCGAATTTTTTCAGGAGACACATCATCAAATCGTAACAAGCGTTTGTATCCAATAGTTGTTCCTTCTGTTAGCTTAGTCCAACTGCCATTTATCAAACCTTCCACTTTAAATACTTCTACACGTTGCCCTTTCTTAATGTCTTCTTGCAAAAGTACGGTATTGATAACTGCTCCGTCTTTTATTTTGTATTCTCTGTAGTCGCCATTCTCAGCTCTCCAATAGGAGTGAGCTTCGGCCATTTTATTATCGGCAAATGTAGTTTCGATATACTGTCCAAACTCTTTCAGTCTAGCAACATCTACTTCATTAATCAAGCCACGTGTGTCGGGGGGTATGTTGAGCAGCAATACTGAGTTCATTCCCACAGATTGGTAATAGATATCTACTAAATGCTCCAATGTCTTCACTTGTGCGTCTTGCTCAGGGTGATAGAACCATCCTGGACGTATAGATACATCTACCTCCGATGGATACCAATATATGGAGTTGGCTTGCTCAATTAACTTGCGACTACCCAAATCTTTAGCAGTTGCCGATATTCCTAAGCGTTTATTTTCTTCAACAGCATTTTCATGAATGTCAGCTTGTAGGGGAGTCACACTCCACTCTGTTTCTCTACCCAATCCGCTTTCGTTGCCTACCCAGCGAACATCGTCGCCCATAATTGCCTTCACGGCCAAGGGCTGCAAGCTGTCTATTACGTGGTAAAAGGCTTTCCAGTCATATTCTTGTTTCTTACCGTTCGGACCTTCAGCATTGGCACCATCAAACCACACTTCGTGTACCTGCCCATAGTTGCTCAATAGTTCTTTTAATTGCTCAACAAACATTTTGTTGTATTTGGGCGAGTCGCCATAGCTTGGTGCATTTCTATCCCAAGGTGATAGATAGACTCCAAACTTCATATCATGCTTGTCTGCAGCATTCTTGAGCTCTCTCACCACATCACCACTACCATCGCGCCAAAGGGAGTTGGCTACCGAGTGCCTCGGTAGTTTTTGTGGGCCACAAACAAAAACCATCATGGTGTTTTGCTGTTAAGATTACCATATTAAAGCCTCCTTCTTTAAGTGCCACTACCCACTGTTCGGCATTGAAGTCTGTTGGGTTGAATAGTTCTGGACTTTCTGATCCGTCACCCCATTCGCGCCCCGTAAAAGTATTTATTCCAAAGTGAATAAAAGCGGTTAGCTCCAATTGTTGCCACTCGTATTGTTGTTTGGTGGGTACAAGGTAGGCTGCCAACTTTAGTTTTTGTTCTGGAGTCAATTTCTCATTGAACACAATTTCTTTTTCAATATAGTTTTTCTGCTGGGTACATGCAGATCCAATCAATAAGAAGAGCAAAGAGGCTATGAGAGTAAAACGCTTCATTTTATATAGTTTTTTGTGGATGATGAGTTTTCTTTGATTATGACTACAGAACAAAGTTAATTCGTTTATTGTAAGATACAAAAAAAGTCGCACGGATATGCGACTTTTTTTATTCTTCCCAATCAGTGTTTAGTGAAAAGCACTGTTTAGATTTATTCTTTCTATTAAATACTAGTCAATAGTAGTACCCAAAGAATCTACAACTTCTTCCAACATTTCGCTTGCAGCTTCAACTTCTTGTGTAGCTTCTTCTAATGCCTCTGTTGCGTTTTCAAGTGCTACTTCTGTTGTAGTTTCAGTTTCAGTTTCAGTTTTAGATGTGCTTGTGCAAGCTACAAAAGACATGGTTGTAGCAACGGCTACTAATAAAATTAATTTTCTCATTGTTGTCATTAAATTATACGATATAAATGCTTGATTTTTTAAAAAGCGAACAAAGATAATATAATAATTATGTTGTATAACATGTTTTTGGTTTTTTTTTCTGCAAACAGGAGAAAATAATTATGAGACACCTGAGTTTGTATTTGATGGCAACTTGTACATCTATGTTGCAATACATAAATACAAGAAAGTTTTTTTTATTGTGATTGAATAGCTAAACTACTTCCACTTTATGTTGCACCCCACACTTGGTTTTTGCTTTTCACTTACTTTTTCACCAGCAATAATGTCATCCAGGGCATTTGTTAAGTCTTTTCCGCTTGCTTTCCCTTTGTTAGGACGGCTCTCATCAAATTGTCCGCGGTAAACACACTGTAAGTCCCTGTCAAAAACAAACAAATCAGGTGTACACTCTGCTTGATATGCTTTTGCTATTTCTTGCGTTTTGTCATATAAATAGGGGAAGGGGTATTTCTGTTCTTCGGCAACTCTTTTCATATGTTCAGGTCCATCCTGTGGATGTGTTTCCACATCATTGCTGCTAATTGCTATAAATTGCACTCCTTTCTTTTGGTATTGATTGGCAACTTCTACTAATTTTGAATTTATGTGCTTTACATACGGACAGTGGTTGCATATAAAGAGAACAACAGTTGCAACATCAGATTTTAAATCCGTGAGT
This sequence comes from uncultured Dysgonomonadaceae bacterium, assembly GCA_964437875.1. Lineage (GTDB taxonomy): Bacteria > Bacteroidota > Bacteroidia > Bacteroidales > Dysgonomonadaceae > UBA2632. The sequence continues at coordinate 4,346 of CAYTJC010000064.1, read as the reverse complement.
GAAAGAGTTTTTCCAGAAACTGTGTCTAACAAAGCAAAGTCAGGTGCTTGTGTTCCCAGTTTCATCATATTTGATAATGTTTCGGCCATAGTTATTATTTGTTTTAAATTAAAGTGTATATTTTTTGGTTGGCGCAAGTTTCTCACTTGTTCCTTTAAAGATATACAATCTATTAGTGGGTAATTTGAAACCGCGAAAGATTAGTGCGGCAGCAAGCGTGTTTGTTTGTTTCAAACAAACATAGTTTTGCTTGTCATCTGTTTATAGTTAGTAAATATTGTAATCAGCATTTCGTAGTAATGCTTTACTCTACTCACAACGCTTATCTAGAGAGGAATGTTCGTCACCATCTGCCACATACCATTGTATTGAGATTTTCCTTAGTGCACACTATTTAAGTGTAATTGTTTAATTGAAACATTTTCATATTCTGTCTGTTTATATTGCTAATGTTTGCTCATTTAGTGATTAGTTGTTAATCCGTTTGTCTGCTGTAGGAGTTCAAGTTTTATTTTTTGTGTTCATTAAGTGCTTATCTTAAGTGTTAAAACTATCTTTTATTTAAACAATACAATATAACTCAATGTTAGTATTAATAGATATATTTTTGTATAATTTAAATCAATGGAGTATGGAAAGGGGGTTTATTTGTTTATGCTGGGCATAAGTATTTATAGTTAATATATTGAAAGTGCTTTTGCTGAATTATGATAAGTGTTTGTTAAATCTGAATATACTAAATCAATAAAAAATGTATTTATGAAAAAAAGAATTCACCTTTTATTCTTAATACTCTTTGTGGGTATAGGAATAGCTTTTGCACAAAACCAAGTTGTGGGAAGTGTTACAGATGAAAGTGGAGAACCAGTTATTGGTGCATCCATTCAAGTAAAAGGAACTTCATTGGGAACGGTTACTGGTATTGATGGCACATTTTCTCTGAATGTACCAACAAGTTCGAAAACATTAATTGTTTCTTATGTTGGAATGATCACACAAGAAGTAGCCGTGAGACCTTCACTCAATATTGTGCTCCAAACAGATACGGAGCAATTGGATGAGTTGGTTGTTGTGGGCTACGGAACACAGAAGAAAGCTAATCTTACGGGTGCTGTTACAACTGTGGATGTGGGCAAAACTCTTGAAGCACGCCCATATTCAGATGTGTCACAGGCATTGCAAGGTGCAGTTTCTGGATTAAGTGTTATTAGCAGTAGTGGACAACTGGGTAAACAGCCCACACTCACCATTAGAGGATTGGGAACCCTAAGTAATGATGCTAAAAGTAAGCCTTTAATTATTGTTGATGGGGTAGCTATGGAGGATCTCTCTCTTCTTAACACACAAGATATCGAAAATATATCGGTGTTAAAGGATGCTGCATCAACCTCTATTTATGGTACACGTGCTGCTTTTGGTGTTATCTTGATTACTACTAAATCGGCCCGTAAAACAGACCGAGTGTCAGTAAACTACACCAACAACTTTTCGTTCGATACACCTACCATTCTTCCCAACTATCCAGATGTGCCAACTCAAATAAATGCACTGATGGAAGCAAACAATCGTGCCGGATTGGCCAACGAATTGTTTGGGATGTATTTAGATCAGATGCTCCCTTATGCTGAGAAATGGAGAGATGACAACAACGGAAAGAAAGCCGGCTACAGAGAAATGGTGTTGGGCGAAGATTTTGTATTAGACAAAAATGGAGTGGGCATGTATTTTGCTGACTGGGATGTTGTGGATATTATGTTTCGCAAATGGAAACCCGGACAAAGCCACAACCTATCTATACAGGGCACTAGCGGCAAAACTTCATATTATATGTCTGTTGGGCATAATCACGAAGAGGGTGTGATGGAGTTTTTTCCTGAGAAAATGAATAAATGGACATCCATGTTGAATGTAACTACCGATGTAACCGACTGGTTGCAAGTAGGAGCAAGGTTGAACTATAGCAACAAAGACTTTGTAGGCCCAGCTACTCGCCGAACCACTTATCAGTATATGTGGCGTTGGGGTAGTTTCTTTGGTCCTTATGGTACTTATAAAGGTGACGACTTCCGAAACGATATAGCTTATCGCAAACAAGCAGGCGACTGGACAGACAATAATAGTTTTACACGTATGGGCGGTTTTGCTAAAGCCAATATCACAAAAGGACTTACACTGAATGCTGACTATACGTATAACGAGGAAAACTATACACGAAAAGCAGCATATATTCCACTAGGTGGATGGAACTCTTGGGGGGGAGAAATTGTAAATCGTGCTACATATACAAGTAGTTCATCATTACAACAAAGATCAAGTAAAGATAAATCATTTGCTCTGAATGTATATGGAAATTATGAGTTCACACTTGCGGGTGCAAACAATTTCAACATCATGTTGGGGGGTAATGCTGAGAGTGGAACTTTTGAAAGACATGACTCTAATCGTAGCGATCTTCTTGACTACAACCTACCTGAATTTAACCTAGCAACTGGCGCAGAAACTGTAAGTGGAGCCCATACACAGTGGGCCACAGCAGGATATTTTGGACGTATCAACTATGACTACAATGGAATATGGTTGGCAGAACTAAACGGACGTTATGACGGATCTTCACGTTTCCCATCCAATAGCCGCTGGGCTTTTTTTCCATCTGCATCTGTTGGATATCGCATGAGCGAGGAGGCATATTTTGAACCAATAAGAGATGTTGTAAGTAATGCAAAACTACGTGCTTCTTTTGGAGAAATTGGAAACCAAGCTGTAGGTGACAATATGTATTTGGCAACAATGGCAAAAAGAACAGATGCCAGTACTCATTGGCTCACAGATGGGGGTACAAAAGTAGTTGCTTATAATTTACCTAAACTTGTGTCTTCTGCATTGAAGTGGGAACGCATACAAACATTGGACATTGGTGGTGATTTTGGATTTTTGAACAACGACTTGAATGTATCTTTCGACTGGTATCAACGTACCACAAAAGATATGTTAGCTCCTGGTAGAACCATGCCTGAAGTGCTTGGTGCAAGTGCACCCTACATTAATGCTGGTGTTTTGAGAACCAGAGGTTGGGAATTAAACATAGATTGGCGTCATCGAATCAATGATTTGTTGGTGTATGTAAGTGGAAACATTGGCGACTTTGTTACCGACATTGTTACATGGGACAACGATACTAAGCTCCTTAATAGTAACTACAGTGGTAAACGCTACGGCGATATATGGGGGTTCGAAACCGATCGCTTGTTTACCAAAGATGATTTCAATGCCGATGGCAGTTACAAAGAGGGTGTTGCCAATCAAAGTGGTCTGCAACAAGGTACTTTTGTGTATGGTCCTGGCGATATTAAGTTTAAGGATTTAGACAACACGGGCACCATAGACGGAGGTAAGGGAACAGCAGACGATCATGGAGACTTAAAAGTGATTGGAAATTTTACACCACGCTATCAATATGGTTTCAGATTGGGTGGAGAGTACAGGGGTTTTGACCTCGATGTTTTCTTCCAAGGTGTTGGTCAACGCTCTGTTTGGACACAGAGTGCTTTTGTGATGCCTTTTATGCGTGGTGCTGATGCTATTTATGCCAATCAGACAGATTATTGGACAGAAGCCAACCCGAATCCAAATGCAGAATTTCCTCGTTTATTTCCAGGAAATGCTGGAAGAGGTACTATTTCAGTATTGGAGTTGGGACGAAACAACTTTTACCCACAATCTAAATACCTAGTAAACATGGCTTATTTGAGATTGAAAAACCTCACAATAGGTTATTCTTTACCAAACGATGTTGCATCTAAAATATATTTGCAAAAAGCTAGAATTTACTTTAGTGCAAACAATTTAGCTGAATTAATTAATAGAAGTAACGCTCCGGTTGACCCCGAGGTGAATGATAAAGAAGATGGTGTAAGCCTTGGTAATGCTACTTGGGGACGAATAGACCCAATGTTCCGTACCATATCATTTGGATTGCAGCTTACTTTCTAAAACGATTAATAAATTCCATAAAAAGAGACAATAATATGAACAAATTAATAATAACAATAATTGCATCCCTCATGCTGTTCTTTACAGCATGCAACGACTTCTTAGACAAAGGGCCGTTGGATACATTTACGGATGAAAACTTTTGGACCAGCGAAAACAACGTAACGGGATTTACAAACACGTTTTACGAAGATTTTCTGGGGTATGGTAATGCGGGTGGTACAGGATTATATTACTTTAGAACGCTCAATGACGACCAAGCAGGCAATAGCTTCACGGATTGGGCATATCAAAATGTACCAGCTAGCAGCACAAATTGGCGAGATGGATGGATAGAGGTGAGACGTGCCAACATT
>CAYTJC010000063.1:2235-8742 GCA_964437875.1 uncultured Dysgonomonadaceae bacterium | reverse complement strand
ACGACCGCGAAGTGCGAGCCGTTTGGGATGATGAACATGCCAAGTGGTGGTTTAGTGTGTTAGATATTGTAGCACTGCTAAGAGACGAAGATGATTACACCAAAACTACTCGCAACTATTGGAAATACTTTAAACGCAAGCTTAAGAAAGAGAACAATGAGCTGGTTAGTGTTACTACCCAATTGATAGAAGTCTGAGAGTATGGTTGGATTTGGTGCTAAAAAAGCATCTCAATAAATGTGTGGCTTGGAGTAAAATAAACAAGCAAGATTATTTGAACGCAATGATGCTAAGTACAACCAATAGCAGCATTCTAAAAACTCTTCTAGAGAGAGCACTCAGTGCTTTGATTGACGACCGAGATGTGTTTATGAGAGGGATTGACTACTCTTATTATTATGAGGAGGGAGAATAACTTAAACACACCTTTGACAATTAAAATGAATATTACAAGGCCGTAAAGCAACAAGGATTGCTTAAATGATTGAAAAAAGCAGACTTTTCAGCCTGCTTTTTTTGTTTTAGGGTTGTGTATAATGGAGATAAACCTTAAATTTGATATTCACTAAAAAACTTATCATGAAAACAAAACTAACACTTCTCTTCCTATTAATTGTAACACTGGCCCATGCACAGTATGACGATTACTACTATACTGTAGATCAGCCCATGCTTGGGCTAGGCATTGGCTACAATTTCGTATCGATGGTGGGTAATGATGTGCGGCCCATTGAAGTTTCGTTCCGATATCGTATCAATAGCGATCATATATTGCAACTCTATGTGCCTTTTTTGCATCAGAACGATAATTTCACTTCTCAAGGTCACCCAGATATTGAGCTAATCGATACTTCACTTGACAGTAAGAAGCGTTTGTATGGGATTGGGTTGGACTACGACTATGTGTTGCAGTCATTTTCGGCGCTCGATTTTGTTATTGGTCTTAGGGCGGAGTATCAGCTCTATAAATATACAACCAATTTGACCAACAACTACATGAAGACTAGTACTGGGTCAACTGGTAGTTTTAATGCCACGGATTTGACTTCTTTGCGCAAAAAAACGCGCAACTATATTATAAGCCCCAATGCAGGGATGAGGTTATATCTCAACAAGTTTGCTATAGATGCCAAGTTTTTGCTCTCTATGGTATCTTCACAGGGTGATGTAGATCACCGCATTGAAGCAAGGCAAAATCTGCAGTCGAATATTGTTTCAACTACTGAGGAGTGGACCGACGAAATATCCAACAAGTTTAAACTGAAACCTGCTGTGATGATGTCGATGTCTTACTTTTTTTAACATCTAGTAGATTCATCTGTATAACTAGGACAAACCTTTACTATTTATAGTAGGGTTTCTTTTTGATTATATATAGCATTTTATGCTCAAAATCATTATTCGATAACTTATTTGTATCTTTGCATCCTCAAAAAAACTTATAGACAACAAAAAAACAAATGGTAAAGAAAAGACGTGAACTCCCATTGCACGAAGGGGTAGAGATAGTAGATGTGGCCGCAGAGGGCAAATCAATTGCAAAAGTAGATGGGCTCATCGTGTTTGTGCCCTTTGTAATTCCTGGCGATGTGGTAGATATTCAAACTTATCGCAAGCGAAAGGGTTTTGCAGAAGGACGCGTTGTCCGTTTTATTGAAAAGTCAGCTGATAGGGTAGAGCCTGTGTGCGAGCACTTTGGTGTTTGTGGTGGATGCAAATGGCAGATGCTTCCTTACGAGTTGCAGCTGAAATACAAACATAAGCAAGTTGTGGATAACCTTACCAGAATTGGAAAGGTAGAGTTGCCCGAAATATTGCCCATCATGGGAGCACCCGAAACTACGTTTTATCGCAACAAGCTAGAGTTTACTTTTTCTAACAAGCGTTGGCTCACCGATAAGGAAATTGATAGCGAACGAGAGTTCACCCAGATGAATGCTCTAGGTTTTCATATTCCCAAAATGTTCGACAAGGTGTTGGACATCAATAAATGTTGGTTGCAAACCGATGTGTCTAACCAGATAAGGAACTCCATTCGTCAATTTTGTTTTCAACACGATTTTACTTTTTTCGATCTTCGGGAACAAGTTGGTTTGATGCGAACACTAATAATACGTACTACTAGTACGGGAGAGCTCATGGTGATAGTTGTCTTTTTTGAAGACGATGAGGAAAAACGCGAAATGTTGATGAAACACCTTGGCGATAGCTTCCCTCAGATTACATCGTTGTTGTACATTATCAATGGAAAGAAAAACGATACCATTACCGATCAAGAGGTAATAACATGGAGGGGCAATGAGTGCATCTATGAAGAGATGGAGGGATTGAAATTTAAAATCGGTCCTAAATCTTTTTATCAAACCAATAGTGAGCAAGCATACAACTTATATAAGGTGACACGTGATTTTGCTCAACTTTCTGAAAATGATTTGGTGTATGACTTATACACAGGAACGGGAACAATAGCCAATTTTGTGGCCCGAAATGTAGCCAAAGTTGTGGGTATAGAGTATGTGGAGGAAGCCATTGAAGATGCGAAGGTGAACTCTTTGGCAAATGGCATTGACAATACGCTTTTTTTTGCCGGCGACATGAAAGATATTTTGAATCAAGAGTTCATTTTGGAGCATGGTCGTCCCGATGTTTTGATTACCGACCCACCACGTGCAGGCATGCACACCGATGTGATTGAGGCTATACTGTTTGCAAATCCTAAGCGCATTGTATATGTAAGTTGCAACCCTGCAACCCAAGCGCGCGACCTTAATTTGCTAGACGAGAATTACAAAGTGACGCGAGTGCAACCTGTGGATATGTTTCCACACACGCATCATGTAGAAAATGTGGTGTTATTGGAGCGTAGATAGTTTGTGTTGCGTCAAGCCTTTTCTTCGATAGCCCTGAAACCAATATAAATTGAATAATTAATTATTCTAACCATCCATCTTAATCACTCCACTCTTGCACACAATTTGTAAAGCATAGAGAGGAGTGATTTTTTTGGGGTAAACAACTTTTTTTGTTATCATCGGATAGTTTAGTAGGCTAAAAACTCTTTTATCTGGATAATCGACGAGATACTTTAGGGAGAAAACTTTTTTATGCTCCAAAAGTATTTCGTCTTTTCAATTTAAGCTTTTGTTTTGCCCAATCTTTTCAAGTCGATTGCCGAAATACATTGTGTTTCTCAAATCTATCATCGTTGATTGCCCAAAAATAGTGTGCTTGCCTAATCTACCTTTATAGATTGAATAAAAACTTTTTGTTTGCTAAGTTTATAATCGTCGATTACCAAAAATATTTTTGCTTGTCCAGTCTTCCACTGTATGTTGCAAAAACACAACGTGTTTGTCGAATATACATTTACATATCGGGCAAACACAATGTGTTTCTTGGAATATTGAATTGCATATCAGGCAAACACATTGTTTTTTCGGAATCTTCAATTGCATATTGGGCAAACACATTGTGTTTTTGGAATCTTCAGTTGCATATTGGGCAAACACATTGTGTTTTTCGGAATCTTCAACTGCATATTGAGCAAACACATTGTTTTATTGCAATATTGAATTGCATATCGGGCAAACACGTTGTGTTTTTGCAATCTGTATTGGTAGATTGCTCCGTTTTTCTCACGCAATCTAGGAAATGCAACTTATATGGGCCCTGTTTTCCTAAGCTTTTTGCATGTGCAAAATCTTCGTAATACTTTTGTTGTAAGGGGCTATGAAGTTTATAGGTAACAAAAAAATAGAGACACAAAACTTGTGTCTCTACCTTATATTTGCTAGCATTTGTAAATATTACTTCACTGCTTCTACTTTATACCCATCTTTTCTTAATAGGTTTATCAGGCCGTCATCGCCCACTAAGTGCAAGCAGCCCACTGTAATAAACGATGGCTTCTTGCTCATCATGTCAGGGAGGATTTCCATCCATTTCTCATTGCGAGCTTTGTTCATTGCATCTTTCTCTTTTTGTGTGCTGGGACAAGGGTTGTTGGAGTCTTCCTCTTCATACATTTTAGCCAAAGCGGTAAGATCTTGAGCATAGTAAGCAGTCATCAGTTTGTCCATCTGCTTCTTGCCATAATCCATGTTTTTGATAGTGCACAAAAGCGATTCAGCTTGGCGCTCTATAGATTGAGAGCCAAACAATACATCTATTTGATCTTGGGCAGTCTCTAAACCCAGTGTTTGACGATATCTGTCGCGTGCTTCTTTTTGGAAATGTTCGTCCATACTCAAACCTTCCTCATCCGAAGGATACATTTTTTTGTACATCATCACAGAGAGAAGTGTGTTCAGCATAGCGGGTTTCATTTGTCCAAATTGGTTGAGTCCTGCTCCCACATACTCTACCAATGTTTCATCCAAAATCTTCTTGTCTTCTTCACTCATCAGATCATCATAACTATAACCTTCTGGCATTAATGATGCAATCATCAACTGCATTTGCATTTCGCCCATGTTGTTCATGTCTAACTCACCAATGGTTTGCTTAGTAGCCATAAAGGCTTCATCAATTCCGTTGATGCTATCTAAATAGGAGAGAGGTGCTAGGTGATGAGTTCCAAACAAGTAGGATGGTTGTTCAAGTTTGTTGCCCGATATCTTCCAGAGCAAGCCTGTTTCTTGCTTATTTTCAGCGCACGAGGAAAGGCTTATGATTACAAGTAGTAGTAGAGTGAGTGTTTTGTGTAGCATGTTGTATTATTTAGTTTTGTAAAATAGTTCTTTTCTTTGGAGTACCAACTCCAATCCAATCGAAGAGGATGCAGAAAATAGTAAACGAAGGAATGATGTCAGTGAAAGGAAGTATCTCTTCCGTAAATGTTGTGATTGCAGTGTATTTGCCACGTTTTTCTCCAAACATTTTGTAGCTTATGATAGCGGCAATGGGGGCCCATATAATATCTGAGAACTCTCCGATAAATGGAACTACAAAACTGATGTATCCCACAGCATCCAAGAGCAGACAAAGTGCTAATTTCTTTACTTTGTAATTCATTGCTTGTTGTTTTTACTTATGCTCACATAAATTAGTGTGGTGTGTACTTGTTATACAAATATAATGGAGCTATATTTCAGTCAAAGTTTTACAGTTTGTGTAAGTTTTTTTAGGATAAAAAATCGAAAAGGGCTGCTCCAATCAGAGCTGCCCTTTTGAAAATATCTGAATAAATGGCAGCTTAAACTACCGATGTATTGATAGGTTCGTGAGTTCGTTGTCCTAATTCTTTGTCTAGCATATAAATAGCGTGACCTTTACTGCCTATAAGATTCAGAGCGTCTATGATTCCTTGAACAGAATCTTCCTCTTCCACTTGCTCACTCACAAACCATTGCAAAACATTGTCAGTGGCAAAGTCCTTTTCTTCACGTGCTAGGGCAACTAGATTGTTTATGTTAGCTGTCACAACTCTCTCATGTGCCAATGAATCTTCAAATGCAGATAGAGCAGAATCCCAACTGGTAGCTACTTTGTCAATTGGTAGCAACTCCACTTTGCTTCCTTTTGCAACCATGTAGTTCATAAACTTCATTGCATGTTCTTGTTCTTCTTCAAATTGTTTTTCAAACCAATTAGCAAACCCTGGCAACCCCTTGTTAGAGAAGTGAGTCGACATGGATAAATAGAGATATGCAGACCATAGTTCTACATTAATTTGTTTGTTGATTGCGTCTTCTAGTTTTTTACTTAGCATAGTCCAGTGTTTTATTTTTAATTAATAGTGTGTTAGCTAAAAACGAAGGTGGTGTTAGATCACCTGCTCATAGCTTATCTTTAAAACAACGCTCAGTTCTTTCTTTTGTTTTGTTTTCTTTGCTTTATTAGTGTTTTTTAGTTGAAAAGGCTCTATTTTTATTTTTTGATTACATAAAAAACGGTGATTTGATTGGATATAATTCTTATAAAGAAAAATAATAACTAAATTTGTAGCATAACTAAAACGAAAATAGTTTATACGTATATCCAATTATATATACTCAAGCATTAATATGATTGAACACGAAGGAACCATAAATAATATAAACGGAAATCAATATACTATACGCATTACGCAAAGTACTGCGTGTAGCGAATGTCATGCCAAAGGTGCATGTATAGCCGCAGATACTAAAGAGAAAATAGTAGATGTGATTGATACTTCGGGAGCTTTTAAACTAAATGAGCGTGTTATGCTTTCAGGCAAAACATCCATTGGTTACAAAGCTGTTTTATGGGCTTTTGTACTTCCTTTGATTTTGATGATGAGTGTTATTTTTGCCTCTATATCCATTTGGCAAGTGGGTGAGTTACAAGCCGCTCTTTTTGCGCTTGTGGCACTTATTCCTTACTATGGGGTGCTTTATGCTTTGCGTCACAAAATGGGTGAAAAACTAGCTTTTACAATTAAGAAACTAAACTAACGATTAAGTATGAATATGATGTTAATGGCGGTGGGCATCTTAGGCGCTGTAGGCGCTGGTGGAGCTACCATCTTATATTTCATTGGACAGA
>CAYTJC010000063.1:0-2225 GCA_964437875.1 uncultured Dysgonomonadaceae bacterium | reverse complement strand
CAAAGTGTATGAAGACCCTCGTATAGAGCCTGTTCAGGATGCTTTGCCAGGAGTAAATTGCGGTGCGTGCGGTTTTCCTGGGTGTAACTCATTTGCTATTGCCTGTGTGGAGGCCGAATCTCTTGAAGGACTTAACTGCCCTGTTGGTGGTGCTGAAACCATGGCTAGTGTTGCTTCGGTTTTAGGTACTACAGCATCAAAGACTGCACGGAAAATTGCAGTTGTTCGTTGCAATGGTACATGCGATAACCGTCCGCGCAAAAACGAATATGATGGAGCTACAAACTGTGCTATTGCTGCACAGTTGTATGGTGGCGACACAGATTGTTCTTTTGGTTGTTACGGCTTGGGCGATTGCGAGGCAGTGTGCCCCTTTGATGCAATACACGTTAATCCCGTTACTCTTATACCAGAAGTAGACGAAGAGAAGTGCACTGCATGTAATAAATGTGTGGTGGCTTGTCCGAAAAATATAATTGAATTGCGTAAGCAAGGACCTAAATCACGTCGTATATTTGTGAGTTGCATGAACCAAGATAAAGGTGCTCCAGCAAAAAGATCATGTGAGGTGGCATGTATTGGTTGTGGCAAGTGTGTAAAAGCTTGCCCGTTTGATGCTATTACGATGGTGAACAACCTTGCCTATATTGATGACGATAAGTGTAGGTTGTGTCGTAAATGTGTTCCGGTATGTCCTACAGGTTCGATATGGGAGTTAAACTTCCCACCCCCTCGAGTAAAAGAGCCGAAAGCAGAAACTGCAGAAGTTGATGCTTAGTTGAATAGAAGAATAAGAATAACGAATATAACTTAAATAAGAAGTAATTGAGTGAGTCTGATTTGAAAGACTAAACATTTCAAAGACGATTGATTGTTTGCTTATAATTGTATGTTAAAAACATTTCGAATAGGTGGTATTCACCCAAAAGAGAATAAACTTTCCGCAGGAAAACCTATCGAGTCGATAGCAATTCCTAGTCAGGTAGTTGTTCCAATGGCACAGCATATTGGTGCACCCTGTCAGCCTGTTGTGAAAAGAGGCGATATGGTAAAGGTTGGAACCTTGTTAGGTAAAAGCGTTGGTTTTGTATCAGCAAACATTCACTCACCCGTATCGGGGAAAGTGAAAAAGATTGACAAGGAACTTGATGCAAGTGGTTACAAACGCGATGCAGTTTTAATTGATGTAGAAGGTGATGAATGGGAAGAAACCATTGACAGAACTAATACACTTGTGCGTGAATGTAACCTAAGCCCAAAGGAAATTATTGAGAAAATTTCGGCTGCCGGAATTGTAGGTATGGGAGGTGCAACATTTCCTACCCATGTGAAACTTACACCTCCTCCAGGAACTAAAGCCGAAGTTCTTATAATAAACGGAGTTGAGTGCGAACCTTATCTAACTGCCGACCATACATTGATGATGCACAAAACAGAAGAGATTCTAATTGGCATTGAGTTGCTCATGAAGGCTGTCAATGTTAACAGAGCTGTTATTGGTATCGAAAACAATAAACCCGACGCAATAAAGAAATTCAGACAAGCTGCTAGTTCTTATTCAGGAATTGAAGTGCAGGCTCTTAAAGTGCAATATCCTCAAGGTGGCGAGAAACAACTGATTGATGCTGTTGTGCGCCGTCAAGTGCCGAGTGGAGCTCTTCCGATTTCTGTTGGAACAGTTGTGCAAAATGTGGGGACTGCTTTTGCAGTGTACGAGGCAATTCAAAAAAATAAACCTTTGATAGAGCGCATAGTAACAGTGACGGGGAAAGATGTTTCAAATCCTTGCAATGTATTGTCGCGTATAGGGGTTTCGTTGACCAACTTAATTGAGCATGCGGGAGGATTGCCTGAATCTACAGGAAAGGTTATAAGTGGCGGCCCGATGATGGGAAAAGCTGTTGCGAGTATTGATATACCTGTCACGAAAGGCACATCGGGTATTTTGATAGTTCCAACACTTGAGGCGCGACGCAAACAGATGAAAGACTGCATAAAGTGTGCTAAGTGCGTGAGCATTTGCCCAATGGGCCTCAATCCAACTACTCTGATGACTCTTACCGAATATGAGGTGTGGGACAAAGCCGAAAAGGAGAAAATAACTGATTGCATTGAATGCGGTTCGTGCAGTTTTATTTGTCCTTCAGACCGTCCTTTACTCGACTACATTCGATTAGGAAAAGGTAAGGTAATGGGTATTATGCGTGCTAGAAAAAACTAATTTA